>NZ_JAVJZI010000045.1:0-16898 GCF_040223135.1 Coleofasciculus sp. G3-WIS-01 | reverse complement strand
TCTTTGGGTCGGTTGACGCGACAATTGAAGGTGCTGGATCAGGCACAAGTGTAGGCGCGGGATTATGCACAATTGTAGGGGCGGGATGAGGGACTAAATTCAGCTACCACCGATAACGGAACAACAAAACCCGCCCTCCCCACCAATAACGGAACAACAAACCCCGCCCTCCCCACCAATAACGGAACAACAAAACTCACCATAATCCCCACCAATAACGGAACAACAAAACTCACCCTAATCCCCACCTAAATTTATCAATTAACCTCAAACCCGACAACAAAATCCACCTGATTTTAAACCGCGATCGCACGCCAAAGATGTAGTGATAGGGTGGAGCAGGGCGGGTTTTGTAGAAAGGTTATGGGTTTGTCTGTTAATTTTGCCCCTAAACCCGCCCCTACATTAGATTCACTGCCCCGATATCAGAAGACAAATGATTATTAAGTCACAAAACCCCCTTAGAACTGGGAATCATTCCAGCGCGACGGGGATCGATTTCTGTTGCCATACGGACTGATCGCGCAAATGCTTTAAATGTAGCTTCGATAATATGATGAGAATTAATTCCATCCAGTTGGCGGATGTGCAACGTCATTTGGCTGTGGTTCACCAATGCGACAAAGAATTCCCGCACCAGTTGTGTATCATAGGTACCAACCCGTTGAGTGGGAATCTCCAAGCCATAGCTTAAATGAGGACGCCCCGAAAAATCGAGTGCCACTTGGATTAATGCCTCATCCAAGGGTGCGATAAAATGACCAAAGCGGACAATCCCTTTGCGATCGCCTAATGCCTGAGCAAACGCCTGTCCCAATGTAATGCCAACGTCTTCATTGGTATGGTGATCGTCAATTTCGATATCACCGGTTGCTTTCACGTCTAAATCAATTAACCCATGAGAGGATAGCTGATGCAACATGTGATCCAAAAATGGGATACCTGTGTCAGCACGACAGGTTCCTGTACCATCGAAATTCAGGCTAACCTGTACATCAGTTTCACCGGTGGTACGTCTGACGGTTGCTGTCCGGGCGGGGAATAGAGGACGTTGAGAGTGGGAATTGATACCTGTGCGATCGCTGGTTTGCATAGTCGCTTCTGACAAGGGAGAACACCGTCTATTATTGTCTCACACCCAATTGCCATTCACTCATGTCTCTGTGTCCCCATCTCCCCCATCTTTCCTGTCTCCATATCTTCCCTTAGTTATTAACCAGATTCTCCCAACCATGCTAAAGTAACCCTAGACACTGGCGATCGCGCCACCCGCTACTTGTATGAACAAATCCTTTTGAAAACTGAGGAACGGGCGTATCATTTGAACCATTTCCTCGCACCGGATAGCTTAACTTTGGGCTTTGTTAAAAAAAGCTAGTCGTTAAGTAGAGACGCGATATATCGCGTCTCTACATTAATTTATCTATTTAATAATTTGTGTATCCGGCGGTAATGTTGTTGCATTTGAAACTTTCTTAAACACCGTCGCATTATTAAATTCTTCAGGTCGTTCTTCTCCCGGATTCGTTCCCGCAATTTGTACAAGCATTTGACCCTCCGGAGTCATCTCAAAAATCGTCATTACAGTCGCCCCCTGCGCCAAGTCAATATCCAAACCCATCGGCTTAGTGCTCGATTCTACCTGGTAACGCATTTCTAACGCCCGTTGTGGTTCATCCGCAAAGGGTGGGGCAGTCATGAAGAGTTTGCCGTCTGGCGTCAAAATCCAGGTGATCATTTGACCGGGTGTCATTTCCCCTTGCCATGTACCCACCACATCGTCAGCAGCGACGTTTTTAGTGGATGCGATCGCAACTTCAGCAACGGCGGGTGAGAGTAATGAATGAGAACGGATGGTTAACCCTAGGGTACTCAGGACGCCCAAACACAGACCAGAAGCGAGAAGGCGACGGGGGGTAACAAAAGAAGAACTCATAAATGTGCTGTTGAAACTAAGGCTATCGTAGCATCACTTAGGGAAGCTGGAGTGTTGGGGTGCAGGGGGGGCACAGGTGCACAGGTGCACAGGTGCACAGGTGCAGGGAAGATGAGGGAAATGGAGGTAACTAACAACTCTACCTTGCACTGTTCTGTGTTCCCTGACATTTCAAGGAAGTTTTAATTGGGCTTGGGCGTTGAAAAATTGATGATAAATACCCTGAGTCACTAAGATTGTCGTAGTGAGGTTAGTTGTCGCAATCATAAACATGACTAAAATTTGGTAAGATGCCGCATTCAATGGGTCAATGCCACTCAGAAGTTGACCTGTAATAATTCCTGGTAACGTCACAATCCCCACCACCATCATTTGATTCAGGGTAGGAATTAATCCGGCGCGGATAGCATCTTTGCGGTATCCCGCCACAGCTTGTTGCGGGGTAGCGCCTAAACTCAGGTGCGTTTCAATTTCCAAACGACTACTGGTAATCGTACTCACCAAGCGTTCACCCGCGATCGCAGATCCATTCATGGCATTGCCCAAAACAATACCACCCAAGGGAATCAGGTACTGGGGCTGATACCAGGTTTCCGGTTGAATAATCAGTAGATTGGTATAAATCAACGTTAAGGCACTACAGAAGAAAATCGAACCGAATACTACCCAGAATAGTCGGGGTATTTTTTTGCCAATCCGGTTACGGGCGGTAATCGCCGCAATGGTTAGCATTACCAGAAAAACGCCTAAAACTGCCAAAGGATTCTCTAAGGCAAAGACAATCCCCAGAAAAAACCCCACCACCAAAAGCTGTATCACCGTTCGCCCTGTCGCGATCGCTAACGGTAACTCCAAACCTAACCCCTGCCAACTGGATAAACCAATCGCGATCGCCATCATGCCCAATCCCCAAACCAAATCAATGGGGTCAAGTTGAATAAAAGAGTTCACGCCTAGGCTATATCTCCTGTATCACCACCGCCATCATGCACGATAACTATACCAACGCTCAAAAAGCAACCATTCAACCACTGATAACGGGGAGCATGTTGGATTAGAGTATTCTACGCTAGCATTTGCAGGAAGAGTAGGAAAACGAGTGTGGAGAATCAAATAGTCGATTTAGTCACTGGCGGTTTAGCGATCGCTATCTTAGCAGGGGGTCTACTGATGCTGTTCAAGGGAATCTTTGCCTTTGAAGATCAAGACAAGCAATAAACATTGCTTATGCCAAAGAAACCCCCCCTAGATTGACAGAAGCTAGGGAGGGTAAAGCCGGGGGATGAGGCTGCATTCTAATTGAGTTTATCCCCCTTAAAGAATAGTCTGAACGCCCGATGTTGGTTTTCATGTTGGCGTTAATGTGTAAGGTTTCTGGAAAATGTCTTTTTCTGAATTCACTCGCCTCAAATGGTTGCCTGTAATTTGGTATTAGGGTGAGCCATCAAACTCTTTATCAAATAGCGCTTCGATAAAGGCAAAACAGCCGACTAAGTAAGCCATCAAAATCATTAGTTCTAACATAGTCACAATCTCCTTGATTTACTGACTTCAGTTTTAGGTTATTTGTTCTACACTCTCATCCTCCTTTAGTATGGGGATAAATGCCGTGCGATCGATCTATGAAATTGGTGATTTGTTTGGCTGCAAAGAAGTGATGGTGAGCAACAATCCATGTGATCAAAGTCCGCTAATCTAATGAGATGTATCACGGGTTACCTTAAAGGACAGAATGTAGCTCATTCACAGGAATAAGACGCGATATGTCACCTCTGTTAAAAAGTAAAACAACCCTCGCCATTACTCGTTTACTCGTTTCCAGGTTCCACCTGGAAATGCCCCTTGAGCGGCTCCAGCCGCTACTCACCTCCAGGCAGAGCCTGCCAAGGAGCATTCCTAGGCAGAGCCTAGGAACGAGAGTGACGTCTCTACAATGTTTCATACTTTACTCGTTAATGTGCCAATTTCTTGGAAGATTGGCATCAGTAAATCCACATCCAGTAAAAATACAGTAATCGGTGCTTTGTCTTGGGGAATGACGGCTACATGACTGGCAACTTCTAGGGTATCTGCTCGCCGATAGGATTCGGGAAGTAGGCGAATTGCTGATAAAGGTATTTCCATTAAAATTGGTGTGTCAGTTACCGGAATTCCATATAAGTCACCTGTCGTGTTTCTAACCACAATTAAATACCCACCAGTACCCGATTCCTGAATCGGGCTTTGCTTAAAAAATCGCCAATACAAGTCTACAACCGTTACTTCGCGATCGCCTAAATGAGCAACGCCGACATGATTGAGCCCACTACTGTAGATTTGTGTGTGATCTACGACTTTATAGACTGACTCAATGCGTAAGGCTAGGTGCAGATTCCCCATGCTGAAAACAATGAATTTTAGAGACGGGGTAACTTGTCTAGATTGGGATAAATCAGTATCGTTGGGTTGAAATTGAGTAACTAATGTTGTCATTTGTCATTCGTCCTTTGTCAAAACACTGATTTCACAGATTTATTGGAGAGAGTGGGTAGGGAAGTGAGAGGTTAGTTACACTGATTACATCGAGAAATTGGTTTTCTATCATTTGTCATTCGTCCTATGTCATTTATCGAAAAATTATTGCACTCTATCGGGGCGGGTTTAATGATATCAGGGTGACAACCTTGCCGTTAGGGGTAAAACCAGCCCCGACAACAGACGTTCCAATTGTTTCCCCATTTCCCCATTTCTCCCAGCTACCCCAGCTACCCCAGCTACCCCAGCTACCCCAGATCCCAGACGCGCCATGGCGCGTCTCTACATGCTCCCCCTGCTCCTGATAACTGATAACTGATAACTCTCAAGAGGGTTGCAATTGCGGCTGTTGTGACTTATTCTGGGTCAAAATTTGTTCGATCGCACCCAAAAATTCTTGCTCTAGATAGGGTTTGGTAAAGTACGCATTTGCCCCTAAATGCCGTGCTAACCAGCGATGTTTATCGTTACTGCGGGAGGTTAACATAACCACGGGAACCTGGGAAATCTGGGGATCTTGGCGACGTTGACCGAGAAATTCAAACCCGTTCATGTTGGGCATTTCAATATCACACACGACTAAATCAACGGCAGAACTTTGCCGCAATTGTTCTAGTGCTTCCCGCCCATCTCGTGCTTGCAATACCCGACATCCGGCTCGTTCTAAGGTGAGTGCTAGTGTCCGCCGTAATGCTACCGCATCATCCACCACTAACACGGTGGGGGCTTTCGCTGTTTGAGCTTTTACCTCATTCTTGTGAGCAGAACGGGACTCCGTAATACTCACAAGAGTGCGGTTGTTGGATGTGATCGAGATTGACTGGCTACTTTGACCCAAAAGCTGATCCATTAAGACTGCACCGTCAATCACTGGGATTAAACTGCCGTCCCCTAAAATAGTACAACCGTAAGTAAAACTAGGCGGCGCGATCGCACTACCAAAGGGTTTAATCACTAATTCCTGTTCTGTCACCAGACGATCGATTTCTAGGGCGAGAACATAGTGATCTTGACGCAAAACCAGCATCGGTAACGCCCAATCTGTCGGTGATGGAACGGAAACTAAGGCTTGACTAGGACAGGTTTCGGGTAAGGGACAAGCATAGTCCAATAAATCCGTTAACCGATAGGTGGGGACAATTTGACCGCGCCAGCGTAAAAATCGCTGTTCTCCGGTGGTTTTTACCTGATTGCCTTTGGGAATGACAATTTCTTCTACACTGTCTGAGGGTAAAGCCAAGGCGGTGGAACCGACGAAACAGACGAGTAACTTCCCAATGGTTAGGGTTAAAGGCAGACGTAAGGTAAACGTTGTCCCCACTCCAGGGGATGAATGAACCGAGATCGTCCCTTTTAAGGATCGCATCTGCGATCGCACCACATCCAATCCTACACCTCGCCCCGACAGTTCGCTCACTTGTTCCGCCGTGGAAAATCCGGGTTCAAACAGGAATTCAAATAATCGATTCGGCGTCAGCGTCGCCAATTGTTCCGGTGAAACAAATCCCATCGCAACCGCCTGCTGAGTGATGCGTTCAGTATTCAATCCCTGACCATCATCTTTGACCTCAATAATAGTTTGACTTCCTTGGTGATAGGCACGAATTTCAATTTGCCCGACTTCCGATTTCCCCTGCTGACGCCTTACATCTGGCGATTCAATCCCATGGTCAAAGGCGTTGCGAAGTAAATGCATTAGCGGATCATAGAGTTTTTCTAATGCCGCTTTATCTACCAGAACATTCGTCCCATTCAGTTTCAAATTAACAGATTTTTCATACCGAGTAGACAAATCTCGGATTACACGGGGATAACGGTTGAGAACCTCACCCAAAGGCAACATCCGCGCCCACATCAACTCATCTCGTAAACTGGTCAGCATTTGCCGTTGCTGTTCCAGGGTTTGATCCGATTGCTTGGCAAATAGGGCTACATCATCCACCGATTCTTCTACCTGCACCATATTTTCAATGAGCTGTTGCAGTCGGGAGTTGAGGATACTATAGTTATCTAATTCCAGGGAATCAAACTCTTCGGTGCGACTGACAAATTCACTCAGTTGATTGAGCAGGGCGATGTTGATCTGGGGGTTATAGCTCTCAGGTGAAATCAGCATCTTGTCCGAGAGTTCCCGCAAATGACTCACCATGGTTTGCACTCGGCTAAATCGCTCTAATAACTCTCGTACCGATCGTTGCAGTTGTTGGTGTTGCAGGGATAAGCCATTCCGGTTAATCGCTAACTCACCCACCAAGTTATTCATGCGTTCGAGTCGTTCGGAGTCAACCCGCACGGATAGGTGAGGTGTCGCCGTTTCTTTAGGGATTTTCCGGGATACCGATTGAGGTTCTTGTTTCTCGGATGTGGGTTGGGCAGATGGATGAGTGGTAGAGAGTTCCTTAGAACCGGGTTTTGAGTAAACGAGGCTACTGGAGGTAAGGGCTGGCGTCGCGTCATCACTCGCCCTTGGTACAGGCAATTCCTCAACCGCAGGTAATTCTTTAAACACTTGCCCAATGGATGCGATCGCGTCTTCTATGGTTTCTGGTGCAGGCAAACTCAGACTCGATGCCGATGCTGCTGTTAATTCCTCTTCTGGTTCTACTTCTGGTTCTACTTCCTGGCTTGTTTCTGTTTCTATCTCACCAAAAACATCCTCTAACGAGGGAACCCCCTCTTCTAAATCGGCTAAAAGCGGTTCAGCATCAGTATCCAAAGACGAAGAAGACAGCGATTCGTCGGATGCTGGGAAACCTAACCCCCCACCCCCCTTCGGTGAAGAAAAATCTTCGTCCTCTGTCATCCCCCCTTCGAGGGGGGAACGAGGGGGGTGGGAAGAGGTAGTCTGACTCCCCTCTCCTTTGAGGGGAGGGGTGTCAATACTGCTCGGATAAGCTTCCCCCAGAAGGGCGGGTTTAGTTAAGTTATCGGTTTGGCGCCATAAGTTATCCGTCAAACCCGCCCCTACACCCCCTGCTTCAAGAGCTTCAGCCACACCCGCTAACGCCATTAACTGAGGCGATGGTGTACCACCTTGGCGGCGATCGCCATTTAACACCGCCAGTCTGCCTGCGTCAAAATCAGCCAGGGCGAGTTGAGTAATCTCTAACGCCTTGTCTGGGTGGGCATTTAGCGCCGTAATTGCCGTGTTTGCGATCGCGCCAAATCCTGGTAGATTTAAAAGTTCGGCAAAACCCGCAAATACATCCGCTTGCGCCCGTAACTCTCCCGCCACCGGATGGTTTTCTGGATCTGCCACAACTTGAGACAGTAATTCCAATCCTTGTTCCACATCCACTTCAAAGATGGATAATGCCATATCCACCCCTAATTCTGATGAACTAGGAATAAAATTATCTGCCTGAGTTAACGCATCACCTAAGCTTGCTTCAATCTGCTCAAAAATCGGTTCAGCAATGGCTAACGCTTGCTCTTGATCAAACTGATTTGTGGCAATCTGCTCCATCAACGGTAGACGTAAACAGTCATAAGCTTGCAGCAATTGACTCTCTAAGTCTGTATCAATTTCAACGGTTTTGTCATAGAGTGCCTTAAAAATATTTTCTAGGCGATGAGCGATAGTTTTAATCGCATCCAATTCTACACTCGCCGCACCTCCTTTTAATGAATGAGCGGCTCGCATAATTCCATGAACATTTGCCGTGCTACGATCCAGGCGAATTTTAAGCAAACCGGCTTCAATATTCTGGAGAAGTTCCGGTGCTTCTTCAATAAAGAATTGATAGGCTTGATCGCGAATATCGGGGTTGAGTGCCATTTGTCCTTCGTCCTTTGTTCTTTGTTCTCCCCCCTCGCAGGGGGGAATGAGGGGGGTCAACTTCTACTTAAATAGGACTTACGCTTTCTTGACAGCACAGGCGCTACCTGTAGGGGCTCTTTCATTGCCGTGCCCCTACCATAAATGGCATTTGTGCGTAAGTCCTGTTAAAGTCAATTGGTTCTTGGGTTTGGGTGAAGCATTTGGGAAGAAGCATTGATGTTACCGTGACAACAGATAGTCCCCCAAATGCTTCACCCCTACAACCCTACAACCCTACAACCCTAACCACAAATGACCAATGACCAATGACCAATGACTAATTCAACTTAAACTTACCTACGTCAGATTGTAGAGTTTGTGCCACTTTTCTTAGTTGTTCAAACGAGGACGAAACAAAACCAGCTTCTTCTGAGGTTCGGGCAGCAATTTGAGCCACATCTGTCATCGTTTGGGTCACATCTTCGGAGGCTTTGGATTGGATCACCGTAGCTTCGGCAATAGCTTCAACTAATTGGTTAATCTGGTTAGAAGCCGTGGCAATTTTGTTCAGAGAAGCACGAGTTTCGTCCACTAATTTTGTACCCGTAACTACCTGTTCTGTACCTGCTTCCATCGCTGCAACCACTTCATTCGTTTCCCCTTGAATTGCCGCCACCAGTTTTTCAATTTCCGCTGTCGCTTCTGCCGATTGCCGTGCCAAGGCACGTACTTCGTCTGCAACCACCGCAAACCCTCGTCCCTCTTCCCCAGCGCGAGCTGCCTCAATCGAAGCGTTCAGCGCTAGCAGGTTGGTTTGGGCTGCAAAGGTACTAATCAGGTTAACAACCGTGGAAATCTTTTGTGACGATTCACCCAAGTGCTTGACCTTTTTCGCTGTTTCTGCTACCGTTTCACGAATAGCCAGAATCCCTTCAACCGTCCGGTTCATGTTGTTGTCACCTTCTGCCACTGTCTGAGACGCCTCACGCACCGCCAATTCTGCTTGTTCAGCGTGGGACGCAACCATGCGTACCGTTTCTGCCATTTCTTGGGCGCGGCTGAGGGCGCTGGAAATTTGCTCGGCTTGGCGCAAGGCTTCGTGGGATAGGGATTGAACCGCAACTTCGTTACTGCTCGTGGTTGTCGCCACCTGGGTTGCCGCGTCTTGCACCTGTTCAACAATCTTGCGTAAGTTTCCAACAGTAGCGTTGTACGAGTCAGCGATTGTACCGATTTCATCCGCTGTTACTCGCGCCCGAATGGTTAAGTCACCTTTACTAATCGGGTCTACTTCCTTCAGGAGTTCTAAAGCGCGTTTTTGCAAGCCTTCTTTCAATTCCCGTTGTTCTTGCGCCAGTTTGTCGGTGGTTTCCATCAGCATTACTCGGTCGATTACCAGTCCAATTTGACCCCCTAACTGTTTGAAGAAGTTGACTTCTGCCGTTTGCCATTCACGGGGAACCGAACATTGGTGCGCCATGATCAAACCATAAGGCTCACCTTCATGGAGAATCGGCACTTCTAAATTAGCTTTAACACCCAGACGTGCCATTAACTTCTGTTGTTCAGGGGCAAGATCCGTTTCAAAGACATGATTGGTGGCAACAACGCGGGCGTCTTTATACACCTTGCGTTGTTCCTCAGACAGGGTGAGTTCTTCAATCTTGTCATTGAGGCTACGGGGCCAACCCATGGCGACGGATTCAGCCGCCACATAGCTACTGCCATCTGGGTTAAAGCGGAAGATCATCACCCGTTCAGCATTGAGGATTTTGCGGGTTTCCTCAACCGCTTTCTGGAATAGATCGCGGATTTCCTGGGATTTCAAGGTGCGAGAACCTGTAATATCTGCCAGTAAGCGGGCTTGTTCAGCAGCGAGTTCTTGTTCTTGAATAAATACCTCTAACTGAGCCGCCATATCATTGATGTTGGCACCCAGAGCAGCCAGTTCGTCATCCCCTTTAACCTGCAAGCGAGTATCCAAGTCACCTTGACCAATTTTTGCCACCGCACCCGCTGCATCCACAATTGGTCGAGTTGCGGTGTTGGCGACAAAAGCCGCGATCGCACCTACCATTAAGGCAGCACCACCTGTCCCTAATCCCAGCGTCCAGAGCATGTTCCGTTGCGGTGCAAACGCCACCTCAGTGGGACGAACAATAATTAGCGCCCAGTGTAGGTTATACCGTTCAGCTAGCTCTTCTGTAGGGGAGTAAGTAATAACGTCTTCCCGTCCAGTTCGCTGTTCAACAATGGTCAGGACTTCTTCCTGGTTTTGTTGAACTTTACTATACATCGTGGGAAACTTTTCCTCGAATGTTTCACCAATATCATTAGGATCGTCTGCAGCCACCACGTTACCTGACGAATCAATCAGGTGAAATTCTTGTTGCCGGTCTTGGGTTACACCGAAAATTCCATTCACTCGTTCCATCGGCTCACGGGTGCGGATAACACCAATGGTTTTACCTGTCACGGAATCCTTAATCGGTGCGGTTATATAGATACCGTACCTGTTAGTCGTTTCAGAGAGCCGTGGTTCCGTGATGTAGACCTGATTCGTTTTCAATACTTCTTGAAAATAGTCTCGGTCAGAGTGATTTTCGAGAATTTCTCCAGAGTCCGATTGGGCAATAACGTTACCCTGAAGGTCAAACACACCAATACTGTCGTAACTTTCGTACAGTTTCTCATAGGCATTGAGCAGACGTTCCTTTTCTTCCTTGGGTGTAATCTTCGCAATTTCAGCATTATTCAACACCGGAAGTTCTGCCATGACTTGAATGTCACTGTAGCGTTCTGCCATGAACCCATCTAATTTGTCTTCCAAGTCAAGTGTGTTCGTTTGTTCGTTACTCACCACTTGGTCATACATCCCGCCACTGGCTGTGAAGTAGGCAGTCGCACCCACAGCTAACACGGGTAATGTTCCAATCGCTAGGGCTAAACCAATTGCTTTACTTCGCAGACTAGACAGCAACCCGCGACCGTTTGAACGCTGTTCTGGCGTTTTGCCCATCGCCTCGAGTGAGGCTAATTTGGGTAGGGACTGATCTGAAGCCGCAGGCATCCGATAAGGCATCGATGGGGGATAGTCACTCGAATAGGTTTGAGCCTCAATCGGTAGATTTTGCGAGTGGGAACCACGACCATTGGTATCGTGATGGGAATTCGGTTTGGGAGAAAGTCTAGTCATGGATCAAAACCTTTAATACAAAATACGGAGGGGTCGGCAAATTGCTCAAAACTGGACTTATGAGACTTCATTTCCTACGGTTTGCCACCGTGCCTCTTTCCATTGGCAGGTGTTCTACGATAGGATATGGAATCTGATAAGCCTTTTCTCAGAACTCTGACTTCGATTACAAGCTAGGTAGTCGTATTCAATACTCAAACAACAACGAATTGATAGCGCAAAGGTAGAACACCCTGATTTGTAATTGATGAGTTAGAGTGAAAACATTGAAAACTACTTCTTATTTGTTAAGTCACCTCTTAAACAGATTGCTTTGGCATCGATGCAATAATCGCTTTGCCATCAATAATCACTAGCATTTCACCATTATTTTTCAACCAGTACCCGCGCAAGAATGGCACCAGTTCCGGGGTAACACTAGCAGAGGGAGGAGATTGAATCCAATCGATATTACACCATTCAATATCTTCAACTCGGTTAACCACCAGTCCTAACATTTCACTGTTGCCATGGGTGGAGTTTGATGGTTTGGTTGTGGCTTGCAACACAATAGCTGTATAAGCTGAACCACTAGCAGCTTGTTGATACCACGGCGTAAGTCCAACTAAGTGACCTAAATCAACCATCCATAAGACTTCACCCCGCCAATTGTAAGCCCCCATTACCCAAGCTGGCATTTGAAAAATCGGGACAATTTGACCTCTGGGAATCGTCAATACTTCAGTCAGTTGGTGAATGGGTAATAAGGCGGTGGTATCCGGTAACAAATGAAACCGCAAAAACTGTTCATTTTCCTGGGTAGAAGAACCCGATAATTGTTCTTGCTTTGGGATAGTGGGTAAGGAACTATTTGAGCTGAGTAAGATGTTGGACATTGACATTCTCTACAACTTGGGTAGTGTGAGGATCTTGCTCATGTACTTCTGCCGGCGAGAAAGATAGTTACACTTTGCGTAGGCTTCGCAAACGCACTACTTTTGCCAAAATGAGATGCGCCCACGTTTTATCGTTGATCAGCTTCTAATCAACTGTTTCACTGTGCGTACAAGTTCTGCCTGATCAATTGGTTTAGCAATGTAGGCATCAGCCCCTTGTTTCATGCCCCAAAATTTATCCATTTCGCCACTTTTAGTTGAGCAAATAATCACCGGTATGCTTTTGGTATGAGCGGCATCTTTAATATCTCGGCAAACCTCAAATCCACTCCGACCTGGTAAAACAACATCCAGAACAATTACATCAGGTTTTTGAGTGCTAAGTTTGCTCAGTGCTTCTTCACCACTGTCAGCCGTTACAACCTTGATTCCTTCTTCCTGTAAGCAGCGAGTAATGACTTGTAAATCTGTCAAGCAATCTTCAACAACTAAAGCAGTCCCCATAGTATTGACCTCATGAAAAAAAGAATGGAAGGTGGTTAGTCTAGATTAATCATTAGATTTTGGATTTTCTTTCGGTACATCTCAGGATTCACTTAAACTCAATCCAGTAATGACCAATCTAGACTCAATAAACATTAAGCCTATCTCATCGTCAGTTGTTTGACGGTACGCAGCAATTCCTCTTGATCAACGGGTTTAGGTAGATAGGCATCAGCGCCTTGTTTCATGCCCCAAAATTTATCCATCTCGCCGCTTTTGGTCGAGCAAATCACAATCGGAATTTTGCTGGTATCAGCAGCAGCTTTTAAATCGCGACAGATTTCAAATCCACTCATACCAGGAAGTACAACGTCTAGGACAATGACATCGGGTTTATGGGTGTTTAATTTTTCTAGGGCAGCTTCACCACTATCAGCCGTCAATACGTTGATGCCTCCTTGCTGTAGGCATTTAATGATGATTTGCATGTCGGTGGCAGAATCTTCAACAACTAGGGCAGTTCCCATGACAGTTACCTCGTGTAAAACAATAATGGATGATTGTGATTGAATACTCGTTGTTAGTCAGTGGTTTTCACTAAGATAAATGACTAAGGACTAACAACAGTCTGCTTAAGATGCTTGCTAATAACATTGAGTACAGTCCCGGCATCAATGGGTTTATTCAAGAAATCTGATGCGCCCACTAATTTGGCTCGAACTCGATCGACAATGCCATCTTTTCCGGTCAAAATCACAATCGGTGTATTTTGGAATGCTTGCAATTTGCGTAATTTGGCGCAAATCTCATAACCATTGGTATTTGGCATCACCAAATCGAGAAAGATTACATCAGGTTTACGAGCAATTAAAAGCGCGATCGCACGCAAGCCATCGTCGATGACTAGAGCTCGATAACCACTGGCGGTGAGTAGTTTTTCCATGGTGTGGCAAACCAAGGGACTGTCATCTACACAAGCAATTAGTGGCTGGATAGATTGTGTAGTGGTGGCTGGAGGTTCTGAACTCCCTTGCTTCACCGGATTCGGTAAATCAGGGATAGAAATCAACTCCACCAATCCCCAGCGAATATAAGGCAACAGAGAACGAGTCACTTGCAAGACATCCCGCTTCATCTGCACCGCCACATCCCGCAATGTATGTTTCCCGTCTAAAAGTTTGCTCAGGAGTTGGTAAACTGCATCTGAAGTACGGGCTTGCAAAGCTTGTGGTTGTTTTATAATTGGTGCAAAGTTAGGAGAATAGTCCGCCACCAAATCGTGATGCCAAGCTTGCCATTGCTGATTAGCCTGTGCGATGGCTTTTTCTACATCAATGACCGGAAGTTGGGTTGTAATGGTATTATCTTGTTTGATTTGGTAGGTGGTTTGCTGGGCGTGGGCAATATCAAACAAGACTTCTGTAATTACCGATTGAATTAGGTGAGTCGCCTGTTCATCTGTGATTTTCTGTTGCTTTGCCCATAAAATCAACAGGTAATATTGCCAACAGGTTTTACAGTCGGCTTGATTAAATCCGGTTAAATCACGCTGTATGGCTAAGCGATCTGCCTTTAAATGAGGGCTATGGGCGGCGACATTTCTCAGCCACCTTCTCACTGGATGAGTTCCACCGGTGGCATACATCAGATGACCTTGGCATAGAAAAAACAACCATTTTTGATTGTCTGGACTCGTCAATATCAGATGACCGCTAAAGCGAATCCGTTTTAATGTTTGAATAAATTGAACTTGTTTAGACGCAGTAAACAAGCTAAAAGAAACATTCGGGTTGAGGACTTTAACGGTCATGACGACACCATATTTATGACGAGTTAATGGATCTAAGACTGCTCTGCTACACCCTGTTCACTATTTCTACTTATCCTGATTCCTGGCTATTTAATTAATAGCACTTTGAATAGGGTGTTGTGGGCAAAGCTCTAATAGTTTTATAAAAACTTTTTTCCCTTTTCAATAGAGGAAAAATGTCATACATTATTTTTATGTATTACGCTCATCTATTTACTTTGGTAGTTAGATATTCTTTAATGTAATTATGTCCATAATTAATAGATTTCCCCTAGAATTACTTCGTATTAAACCGTATGACGTTTTGGGGAAAACAAGATAAAACGAGAGGGAAGTGGCAAAATACAAATGTAAACTTTTGTCTAGTGTATGACAACGATTGCAAAGATTCGATGAAGCGATGAACCCAATCCTGACGAGCCAATCACCTTGGCGTTTAATTCCCCCTCTGTGCCTCCCAGGAAAGCTTCAGATGGCAATTGACCAATGGCTTTTGGCAAAGCAGCAGGAGTGCAAGGTTGTAGGGGCGGGCTTTACCGATAACTTGGCTAAACCCGCCCTTGTAGGGAACCAGGGGGGCAAAGATGCTGGGGAGAGTTTGCCGCTTTGTACTAGGAATTCTCCAGTGCTGCGGTTTTACACCTGGGAATCCGCCACAATTTCCCTAGGGTATCATCAATGTCGTTGGTCTCCGACTTGGCAAAATCTGACCTGGAAGGGAAAACCGATTCCCCTAGTTCGACGCCCGACGGGAGGACGCGCTGTGCTACACCAAGGTGATTTAACGTATATGGTGGTGACTTCAGGACTCAGCAATAAGCGCCTTGAGGCATATCAGCAGATTTGTGAATTTTTGATTCAGGGATGGCGATCGCTGGGTGTCGATTTGCACTATGGTAAGGCGGGACGAGATTATCGCCACAATCCCAATTGTTTTGCCACGGCTACTGGTGCAGATTTGGTCACAACTGAGGGGTATAAACTGATTGGCAGCGCTCAGTTGCGACGCGGCGACGCTATATTACAACATGGTTCGATGCGTTTAGAGCCAGATACTGAGTTATTTGCTCAGGTGTTTGGCGAACCTTATGCTGTCAATTTACCTCTGACTCAGCGAGGGGATGATTTAAGGCAAACGGTGATAGAAGCGCTGACGCAAGCCGCAGCAGATTGTTTTGGTGTGGAGTTTGTTGTACAACCGTTATCGGATCTGGAGTGGCAAGAAATTTTAGCTACATATCCGGGGCGGGTTTAGTCCCATCCCTTGTGAGGCAAGTAAACAATAATAGTAAAACCCGCCCCTACACAGGCGCCATGATAGATAAAGCGGAAGAAAGATGACAAATGGTTGATCGAAACTGGCAGCAATTTGCCTTACTTTTAATTGATGTGCAACAGGATTTCTGGAATCCGGAATTAGAGCAAGGGTTTCCAGATTTCCAGTCAAATATTGCTCGTCTGCTGTGCTTCTGTCGTCAAGAGGGACTAGAGGTGGTGCATCTGCGGGAAGTTTTTAACCCCGATGGTTCAGATTGGTTACCACGATATCGTTTGCGGGGACGTGCGGTTTGTGTGCGGGGAACGCCGGGAGCCGAGGTGTTAAGTGTGGCGTCGGCGCAGTCTGGAGAAATGGTGATGGAAAAGCAAACCCAAGATGGGTTCCATCATCCTCCGTTGCTGGATTATCTGCGCTCTAGGGGGAAAAGATTTGTCCTGACAGCGGGATTGGTGACATCGGTTTGTGTTCTGTTAACCGCCGCTTCCGCCTCTCAGTTGGGGTTCTTGGTTACCGTGATTTCTGATTGCTGCGCCGATTATCCCGAAGCTCACGCGATCGCACTCCGGCGGTATCAAGGCTTTATGCTGGGGTTAGCCCGTCTTGACGAACTCCCACAACGGTGGGGAAATTGGGTGGCACAAATTGAGCGGTTAGCTTGACAGCAGGGATGCGGGGGATTACTTCTGAGTTGCGATCGCCTTCTTATACCATGTCCGTCTCAACAATTATCATTTCCTTCTACCTTGCCACTTTGCTCCTTACCTTCTGCCATCTGCCTTATAAATTGCCAAAACTTCACAAATTTCTGTATCAAATACTACTCTTAGGGGAGCATTTCTGCTTTTGTTCGTGGTATTTTTGAAGTAGGGGTTATACCTCAAGTGAAGCCAAAGGAATGTTTACCTTCACCAACCTTGCCCTAAAAGGGACAAGGATTGACCAAGCCAGTTTGGACAACGTAAGCGGTGAATAGCTCGGTTTGAGCCTAGTTCTGGCACAGACTTGGGAATACTTCCCTAGTTCGGACTAGCCTCTAAGCCTAATT
>NZ_JAVJZI010000027.1:0-13510 GCF_040223135.1 Coleofasciculus sp. G3-WIS-01 | reverse complement strand
GTCTATAAACCAGCCTAGAGGCACGGGGTTATCGTGCGAGTTAAACCGAACTGCTAAATATGTTCAGCAAAGCTTGTTTGATGATTTCAGGGCTACTGAAAACTCAGGTTTCAGCCGCTAGGCAAACCTGAGTAGTTTATTCAATTGTGTTTAGGTTAACTGTTTACGTAATCAAAAAAACTCATGCAAAAAACTTACCTGCCGACTCACGATTCCCTAGAACAAAATTGGTACGTTATTGATGCCGAAGGTCAACGTCTGGGACGATTGGCAACTGGAATTGCCATGATTCTTAGAGGGAAAAATAAGCCGACCTATTCTCCCCATATGGATACGGGGGACTTCGTTATCGTTGTCAATGCCGAGAAAGTCGTCGTTACGGGAAAAAAAAGCAGCCAGAAGCTCTATCGCCGCCACTCCGGTCGTCCAGGCGGGATGAAGACTGAAACCTTTGAGCATTTACAAGGCCGCATACCGGAACGGATTATCGAAAAGGCGGTTAAAGGGATGCTGCCTAAAAATTCCCTGGGTCGCAAACTTTTTACTAAGCTAAAAGTCTATGCGGGTGAAACTCATCCCCATGACGCTCAAAAACCTCAAGCCTTAACCATTAACACCATTCCAGGAGAACAAGACTAATGCAAGCAACAGAACCGATGGAAAATCGCGCGGTTTACTGGGGAACCGGTCGCCGTAAATCCTCAGTCGCCCGGGTACGCCTAGTTCCGGGTACGGGTCAACTTATTGTTAATGGTCGTCCCGGCGATGTCTACTTTAATCTCAATCCAGCTTATTTAATGGTGACCAAAGCGCCACTGGAAACCTTGGGTTTAGAGAATGATTACGACATCTTAGTCAATGCTCATGGTGGTGGATTGACGGGACAATCGGATGCCGTTCGCTTAGGCGTGGCGCGGGCGCTTTGTGAACTTGATCCGGACAATCGCTCTCCGTTGAAGAGTGAAGGGTACTTAACTCGCGATCCCCGTGCCAAAGAACGGAAGAAATATGGCTTACATAAAGCCCGCAAAGCTCCCCAATACTCGAAGCGTTAAAATTTGGGTAATACAATAAGGATAAATTGGGGTGAGTTCGCCCCAAACTACAGACATAAAGAAACGCTTGCTCGACTAGAGGACAGTAACAATGCCAAAATCTGATATTCATCCCCAGTGGTATCCAGACGCCAAAGTCTATTGCAACGGAGAAGTTGTGATGACTGTTGGCTCAACCCAGCCGGAACTTCATGTTGATGTGTGGTCGGGGAATCATCCCTTTTTCACGGGAACCCAAAAAATTATTGATACGGAAGGTCGTGTGGAGCGCTTTATGCGGAAATACGGCATGTTAGAAGGGAATGCCTCAGAGCAGCAATCGTCTAAAGAGAAATAGCTAGGTAGGTTGAAGTGTGTTCGACGTTAGCGAAGCCTAACTCTTAATAGTTAGACTTCGCACTTCAATGCTTATTTCAGCTATTTCAATGGAGCGATCGCTTGAACCATGGCGGAAACTTACCTACTTGATAAATTAAAATCGGTTGAACAAACCTTTCACGAATTAACGCGCCGTTTGGCTGACCCCGATATTGCCACTGATCCGGTGGAAGTGCAACGGGTGGCAAAAGCGCGTTCTTCCTTAGAGGATGTGGTTAACACCTACGAACTCTGGAAAACAGCTCAGGAAGAACTGGTTGGCGCTCGGCAAATCCTCAAGGAAGCCAATGGAGGTGGTGAAATGTATGAAATGGCATCTCTGGAAGTTGAGGAACTGCAAACCCAGCTCAGTCAACTGGAAACGCGCCTAAAAATCTTACTCTTACCTCGTGATCCTAATGATGATAAGAACATCATGTTGGAAATCCGAGCCGGAACTGGGGGCGACGAAGCCAGTATTTGGGCAGGGGATTTAGTGCGAATGTACTCACGCTATGCCGAAACTCAGAACTGGCGGGTGAAGCTATTGAGCGAGTCCACGGCTGATATGGGTGGATTTAAAGAGGCAATTCTGGAAATCCAAGGGGAACAGGTTTACAGCAAGCTGAAGTTTGAAGCCGGCGTTCATCGGGTGCAACGAGTCCCGGTGACGGAAGCGGGGGGACGAGTCCATACCTCAACCGCGACTGTCGCGGTAATGCCAGAAGTGGATGATGTGGAAATTGAGATTGATCCGAAGGATTTGGAGGTTTCCACAGCCCGTTCGGGTGGCGCGGGTGGACAGAATGTGAATAAGGTGGAAACAGCGGTTGATCTGTTCCACAAGCCGACTGGGATTCGGATCTTCTGTACTGAGGAGCGTTCTCAACTGCAAAACCGAGAGCGGGCGTTACAAATTCTCCGGGCTAAACTGTATGAAATGAAGCTGCGGGAGCAACAGGAAGCTGTCACCTCGATGCGGCGATCGCAGGTGGGTACGGGTTCGCGATCGGAGAAGATTCGCACTTATAATTATAAGGACAATCGCGTTACTGATCATCGCTTGGGTCAAAACTATTCTCTGAATAACTTGCTGGAAGGGGATTTGGAGTCTGTGATTCAATCTTGCATTACCCAAGATCAACAGGAACGTTTAGAAGAGTTGGCAACTTCGGATGAACAAGGGGAATCGCTTTTGGCTTAATTGTCATTGTCATTTGTGTCTATTTTTCTGCAAACAACCGAGGTATTTCTGGGCGCAAGCCTTGCGCCCCTACAAGGGAATCCATCAATTTAAGTTTCCTCTTTCCCTTCTGCCTTCTGCCCTGGAGCTTTCTGCCCTAAACCATGTTAAATAATAAACTTGAACAACTCACAAGCTTATTTGCTCAAATGGATCGGGCATTGATTGCCTATTCTGGAGGAGTGGATAGCACCTTAGTTGCCAAGATTGCTTATGATGTTTTAGGCGATCGCGCTTTAGCTGTAACCGCCGAATCCCCGTCTCTGTTACCCGAAGAGTTGGAAGACGCCCGGATTCAAGCGGCGGTAATTGGCATTCCCCATGAATTGGTGCAAACCGATGAAATGAATAATCCCAATTATACTGCCAATCCGGTTAACCGTTGCTATTTCTGCAAAAGTGAACTTCACGACACACTGAAACCCTTGGCGCTACAACGGGGTTATCCGTATGTCGTGGATGGCGTGAATGCTGATGACTTAGGGGACTATCGCCCTGGAATTCAAGCGGCGCAAGAACGGGGGGCGCGATCGCCTTTAGCCGAAGTGGGCGTAACAAAAGCTGAAGTGCGCCAACTCTCGCAACAGTTAGGGCTTCCGTGGTGGGATAAACCCGCCCAACCTTGTCTAAGTTCTCGCTTTCCTTACGGCGAAGAAATTACGATCGCGAAACTGCAACGAGTAGGGCGGGCGGAAGTTTATTTACGGAAATTAGGGTGGAAAAATTTGCGGGTTCGTTCCCAAGGGGATACCGCACGAATTGAATTATCGCCGGAACAAATTAAAGAATTTGTTCTGACCATGGATTTACCAACCCTGGTATCAGCGTTTCAAGATTTAGGATTTTTGTATGTCACCCTAGATTTAGAAGGGTATCACAGTGGCAAGTTAAATCGGGTTGTGAATCAAGATGATAAAGCAATAGTCTAGGGACAGGTTTAGGAACTGTGGGGGCGGGTTTAGCCACTGATTTTGAACACTGATTTCTCTGAGCAAGGAGGAAGGTTAGGGGTTGGGAGTGAAAGGTTAGTAACACTGATTTCACAGACAAAGCGTTAGCCTCAATGCCGATCAAACAATGATTAACTTGTGGGGGAATTATTTAGTTATCTGTGTCAATCTGTGTCTCTGACTATTCAGTGTTTGGGAAAGTTGCCATCCTATCTGTGTAATCTGTGTTTTTGTCAAGACTGAGTAATAATTTTTATCGTAAGTTTAATAAAATACATGCGTCCAAGGGTACATTGGCAGTGAGACGAAAACCAGGAATTATACAAAGTTTTACGAAGCTTCAAGGGATTTAGCTGGGTCGAGATTATTTTTACCTACAAAATAACCACCATAGATAGTATACCTGAAAATCGTACAATCCTCTCACAATCGACGCAACCCCTGAAAATTCGTAGCTTTTTCCCAGAGAGAGGTAAAAAACGAGCAATTATGACGTTTTGTTAAGACAGTAACCTTATTGAAAAATTTAAACCGTTCTGGATAAACGAATAGTTTAAATTATTAGAACTTGACAAGTATAGTATAGCTTCCCGATGTCGAGTTTTGAGCATATCCAGGTTAATCCGGATATGAGTATTATACAAGCGATCGCGGCAAAATGATGATTTCCCTGACGCCTGGATTCCGATTAATATAACCGCTTCCATCGTGGTTTGGCTTTATTGCTGCTAATACTAACTTAAAGGTGGTGGGCAATGCCCACCCTACTGGACTGACCCAGCTAAAATGATGGATTAGATTTGCAGATTTTATGGGCGCACGCCATGCGCCCCTACAGTTTCTGGATAGAATTCTAATACACCAAATTAGGTGTGCCACGCTACTAAGGTCTATCAAGGATTTCGGTGATATAAAATTATTGAGCGTGCCATTGTCTTTAAATTAGGATGAGAGTGACTGCGGTGATTTTTTGCGGTGTTGGTGATAATGTCGGTAAACTTCAAGGTTTAATAAACAAGCCATAAGCCAGGTTAATCCCGCCCCTTGTCCGGCTACAATGTCCGTGGGCCAATGAATACCCAAATAAACCCGACTGAACCCAATTAGGACAATCAAGGCAATAAGTAGGCTAACAATCCACCACCGCCAACGGCGAAAGTGATGGGCGAGTAAATAGCCAATAAAACCGTAGATGACCAGTGATAACATGGCATGACCACTGGGGAAACTTGAGGTATTCGGTTCACTCTTAGTCATTTCCCAGAGTTGAGGGCGCTGGCGGTCAAATAATTGTTTAATTAACAGGTTTAATCCCGTTCCACCAATAGCGGTAATCGCTAACGCGGTAAAATAAACGCGCTGTTGTCGCACCCAAAATATTGTCCCTAAAATTAGACAAATTAGAGTAACAACTACGGTTCCGCCAATAATCGAAGCACCCCGCATAATCCAATCCAGCAGAGGTGAATGAAGTTGTTTAACCAGCAACATGAGCATTTTGTCAATTGCCTGAGTTTGCTTTTCTAACACCTCGTCAGCAATTCCTAGAAAAACCCAAAGCCCTACAACTGTGAGGATTACTCCTGAAATCGGGAGAATAGAAAGCTTCCAGAACAGAGGCTTGTTGGTTTGCGATCGCCAAATCTGGATGATGGCTTCAATGATGTGGCTTATTTTTTCCTTAAACACCGTTCATTTCCTAATAAAGACGTTATAGTTTAGGCGCGAGTTTAGCTATTTACTGAGAATATCACCAATAACGGCTCAACAAAACCCGCCCTCTGCCAATGTGTCATCTTTAAACCTAAGTGGTATTTTGGATGTCAAAGATAATTTAAGCGTAACCGAATCAGCAGGTTATTCAACGCATCTTTTGCCGATGGTGCAGCGGGTAGTTT
This sequence comes from Coleofasciculus sp. G3-WIS-01, assembly GCF_040223135.1. Lineage (NCBI taxonomy): Bacteria > Bacillati > Cyanobacteriota > Cyanophyceae > Coleofasciculales > Coleofasciculaceae > Coleofasciculus > Coleofasciculus sp. G3-WIS-01. The sequence continues at coordinate 8,007 of NZ_JAVJZI010000027.1, read as the reverse complement.
ACTCGACTGACTCACTTGTTCCAATTCCTCATACAGGCGTTCGTATTCTCCCCGATGAAACTCTATATCAGTATCTTCTATTTTAGATTGTTCCGCACCTGCTAATTTCTGGGCAATTAAGTCTGAAATATAGGATAAGTTAAATTCTTGATTCAATCTGAGCACATTGGCTTCCACTTCACCTGTTTTCATTAAATAAATACCTGTGAGTAAAACGCGATAAACATAAAGCAGGGGTTTAACTCGGCGCGGGCATTCTTTTTCAAACAGTCGCCACTGAGTTCGGGCAAAACCCAAGTAGTGATGGCTATGGTGGCGGGTGATGCACCCTTTCGCGATCGCGCTCAATTCTTCATGTTCTGGAGTTGTATGAACAATGAGGGGAGAGTACAATTGCTCTAAGACATATCCATTCTTTTTCAGGAGGAGGGAAAAGAACTTTTTGATGTCGTGAGTAACTATATCCAGTTCCAAATTATCTCTAATTTCCGATACTTCAATCGTCTCACATCCGGTTTCTAGTCCGACGACTTCTTGTATCGGTAAAATGTGACTACCGCGCAAATCGTAATCAGAATCGGGTGAGGGAAATCCATATAAATGCGCCCCGCTAATGGTGACAAATAATAGCGGATACGGCTGTTCAGCAATAGCGGTAAGTAAGCGATTTTGTCTTTCAATCATGATTTGCCTAATTTTTCCGTGTCAACTTTTTCCGTGTCAACTTAAGACTTTGTATGACTAGCGATCAAAGTTTATATCCCCCTAAATCCCCCATGGAACAAAAAGCGAAGCATCTTTTGGCTTCCCCCTTTTTAAGGGGGACGGGAGGGGGATCTATCAGGGGGACTTTGATTACAGCAGTTTTCAAGTTAGTAGACTACAGACGATGATTGCGCCCAAAAGCAAGTCGATACAATTTTGTATATTCATCAAATTAGGTGTGCCACGTCACGACAAACTTGAATGCACTAAAAAACTCTTTTGTTTATAAGTTTGCTGACAAGGAAACGGCTGGTCAATAAACCAGTGTTCGCACCCATCTTGAGACAGATATGAAACTTGACTTCCCGCACTTTCATAAGCACCATGCATACAAATATTCCCCTTGTGTTCTCGTAAAATTGATTGTGCTGTTTCTATGGAAAACTTGCCTTCATTCACTCGACATAAATGTCTAACTCGCCCTTCTCTGGAATCAATGGATAGCGATTCAGAAAATCCCCCTACAGAAAAAATCCGAGCAAAATCAAAATCATCTTCTCCAGTACACCATCCCCGATTCACCGCATATTGAATTACCTCTGGATGGCGCAGATTACCCGAATTTCGGATACTGAGATTATTAGAAATTGAGCGAGTTCCTTGCTGTACTCGTTCAGCCACCCAATACTCACCTGCGGTTTCTAATACCCAGGCTTCTTGGGTATCTGCCAGAATAAATGAATTATGATAATTCATGGCAAAGTTTTCGGCACAATTTCCGCCTTGTCCATATTTGTTGAGCAAGGAGGTGATGATATGAAGCGCATCTAAAGCTGTTTTACCTCTTTCTAATCCTAAGCGGACTAAATCCATGCCCAACAAACCCTTTGTTTTATAGGGTTCAACTGTCCAAACGGCTTCATTGCCAATCACAACACCACATTCATTTGCCCCCATTTCTGCGCCCCACATCCATCGGGGTTTGGAGAGGATTACGGCTAAGGTTTTCTCAACTTGGGGAATTGAGATATAGGTGCATTGAACTGTCGTGTCTGAGTTGTATTTTTTGGCGTGAATGACGACAACATCTTGAATTTCACCTTGGGGGCGATCGCTATTTTTACCGAAAATAACGTTACCGTTGAGGGTTGAATTAGGTAAGGCAACAAATGTATCACACATGAGGTTTATTTGCGATTTAATTTTCTAAACAGATAAGGGTTATATGATGTCCGTCCAATCACCCATAATAAAAACTTCTCCCCCTCACCCCATCTCCCCATCACCCTAATTATGGGTATTCAACCGGACATGATATTAGTGGTGTAGAGACGTAGCATGCTACGTCTCTACAAGGTTATGATGTGTGGCAAGTATTTTGATATTTCATTATTCATTATAGGAAGGAATGGGAATGTTTAGGGCGAAGACAGCGCAACTACGAACGACTTCGCCTTGCTTGAATTAAGCAGGCGTTGGCTTTTTCATAATCTGGGCGTTCGGGTAATGATGTTTTTCTCAATGCTTCATCAAATTGATGATGTAATGCTAACCGCCAAGCATTTACTTCTTCCCAATCCATTTCTCCCTGACGAATCCCTAGCAACTGCTGTCGATAGTCATCGACTTTAACGGGAACAAAGCCTTCTTTAAGGATAGTAATCCCCGATAATAATAAACGGATCAGATGCATGGCGTGTTTTAAACGAATATGTCCTTTGGTGCGGAGATCTTGCTCCATTTTTTTGAATTGGGACATGACATAACCGTTATAGGTTTGATAGACTAATTGCGAGAGAAACATTTCTCGCTTCTCTAGCAAGTCTTCGGCAATGGGTGTTGCTGTCTCAACTAAGGGCGTATACAAGCATTCTAAAACATTGGGATTGGCTTTAAGTGCCAAGATTAAAAACTTTTGCAATTCCCAATAACATTCCTGATTTTCTGAGTTTTCTAACTGTTCTGGAATACCATAAAGTGACCAGTGAATATCAGCAGGGGGTAAGTAAATACCCCGACGGTCAATATCTGAGGTTTCCTGATCTAAACCGAAAGCCCTAGATCCCACAATACAGCGATAGATGATATGCTCGTATAAATTTAAATCACTCAGGCTATCAGCGGCTTGCTGTAATCCTTCGCTTTGAAAATGCTTACGGATACTAAACTCCTGTCGATTCAGGGTGATTTCAACGTTATTAGGCAAACGGATGCGATAAGCATGGGAATTATCTGTTGGCGATTTGACGATAACACCAACAGCACCCCGTACACATAACGGTTCATTGGCAGAATTTTTTACCTCGACACGACTGACAATTTGCGTACCGACGGGCAGGATTAAGTTAGGATTCATTCAGTGAATTTGCAGTGCGATCGCGAGAAACAGATCGTTGCTCTCCGTAATTGTATTATATCTGTAATAATTATACTACTTAAACATCAAGGGAAACAATTGACACAGGAATCGCGGACTGTCCTAAACTGATAGCAAACACAGAAGACGAATCAGTCCATGGGGCAGAAACGGGCGATAGTATGCGGATATTATGGCAAGGGCAATGGGGGTGATGAGGCGTTACTGGCGTCGTTGCTACAAATGCTGCCTAAATCAATAACACCACTGGTGCTTTCGGGTAATCCTAAGCAGACAAGTAAACGCTATGGGGTACAAACCTGCGATCGCACCTCAGCGTTTCGTGTCCTAGAAGCCTTTAACCAAGCCGATAGTTTGATCTGGGGGGGTGGGAGTTTAATCCAAGACGCCACCAGTGCCATGAGTCCAGTTTACTACAGTGGGTTAATGGGATTCGCCCAACAAAGGGGGTTAAAAACCCTGGCTTGGGCGCAGGGAATTGGTCCGTTGCAGCGTCCTCTGACGCGCTGGATGGCACGACAATGTTTTCAGGGGTGTACTGGCGTCAGTGTCCGCGATCGCACCTCAGCCGCCCTCCTAGCCGATTGGCAGGTGCCGTTTAGAGTTGCCCCTGATCCCGTGTGGGCATTAGACTCAACCCCAGTACCCGGATTATGGGATTTACCAGCACCGAGAGTCGCCGTTACCTTGCGATCGCACCCAAATCTCACCCCTGAGCGTCTCGCCAACCTTACCCAAGCTCTGATACACTTCCAAGGGGCAACTAAAACCTGTATACTACTTGTGCCATTTCAGGCATCTCAAGATCTGAGCATCGCCCAATCCATTGCCTCCCAGCTTCCGGATACCCATCAGATTTTCCACCTCGAGGAACCCCAACAATTAAAAGGATTGTTTCGCGGGGTAGAAATGGCAATTGGGATGCGCTACCACAGTCTGATTATGGCAGCAGCCCAAGACTGTCGCTGTTTTGCCCTAAGCTATGACCCCAAGGTTGACTCCCTCATGGCAGAACTAGACTTGCCAGGATGGAAGTTAACGGAAATACCCGATGATCCGAATGCGATCGCTCATACCTGGATCAATTACTATGCCAATGGTAATCCCAACAGCCGCGATCAAATCCAATCCTTAGTGGATCGGGCATTAATGCATCAAGATTTGTTGGTAGACATTCTCGTCAAGGAGTCCTGAAATTGCTCGAACAAAGGCACAAGGCAGAAGGCATAAGGCACAAGGGATGGCTATGCCCTATTTATGGTGATCAGGAAACGTTATTATTGAATTCAGTCAAAGGCTTGCTGAGTAAGACATTTCCTGCTAAAAGTTCCCCATCAACTAGGGTTTTCACCCGAAGTACCGAAGAGTCCACAATTTGTAATCTGGCAAGTTTTGTGCCTTACTTTGGGAAGGAGTCACAAAGGAGGAAATCCTAACTCACCCTGGCTCCGAGCCATCCGGCAGCTTAAAACACAAGATACTGGTTTATATAAATAAACACTTAACATTAATAATCCATAATTCATACTTTGGTTGATTTGTGACCCTCTGGATGAAGAGCCATGAGTGATTCTGACACCCCAAATAAAGAGCCTCTCCCGGAGTCCAGTCAATGGACAGATGAGAGTGCTGAACATAACCCCGATGAGCAAGAGCATCCTGAATCTCAGACGCTGCTCAATCTCTTTCAGATATCCTATAGGAAGGAGGAGGAACCACAGCCAGAGGTTGAAATTGACCAAACTGTCGAATCAGACTCCACGATAAACATTGAGGCAGAAAATCGCAATCCTGAATCACTCCCCACCCTGGCAGAATCTCGTAATAAAGAGCCTCTCCCAGAGTCCAGTCAATGGACAGATGAGAGTGCTGAACATAACCCCGATGAGCAAGAGCATCCTGAATCTCAAACGATCTTCAACCTCTTTGAGATATTCGATAGGAATGAGGGTGAACCACAGCCAGAGGTTGAAATTGACCAAACTATCGAGTCAGACTCCACGATAAACATTGAGGCAGAAAATCGCAATCCCGAATCACTCCCCACCCTGGCAGAATCTCGTAACAAAGACGCTGATTGGTTTGCCCTTGCCCAAAAAATGCGCCAACGCAATCGCCGCTTGCTGGAACAAATTGCTCAGCTTCAGAACGCCCTGACAGAAAAACAGGATGCCTTAAACGCCGAGATGCTGCGATCGCAAGAGCAGGATAGTCTCATTGTCCGCCAAGGCGAGGAACTTAACACGCTGCAAGAGCAATTAACTCGTCTGTTCCATACCCTAGAATCATCCCATCAAGCCGCCCAACGTCAGCAAATCCTGATTGAAACTTTATCAGATCAATTACAAAGCTCTCAAGAACGAGTGGCACAACTGGAACGGGAATGTGCTCTCACCCAGAAACGTTATAACGAACAGTCTCATCAATTACTGCAATCGGCTAATACCTGTCGAGAACTGAAAACCCGCTTACACCGACAGCAACAGCAAACCTTACAATTTAAGGTTGCCCTAGAAAAATGCCTGGAAATGCCGAACCGTCAGGTAGGCGAACCCCAACTCACCCGTCCGAAACGGGATACAAGCGGTGTTGTCCCGAAAGCCCAACCCATCCAACCTTGGTCCGCTCAACAGGATTTTTTAGAAGAGCAATCCTATAACAATACCGATCCACTTTGGAATCGTCCACTCCAACTCAACTCATTATTAGTTACCTCCGCTTCAGATACCGAGGAATTTACTCAAGCCACGGAGTATCACCCATCCACAAGTCCAATCGACTCGACAATCACCCCGATTCCAGAGAGTACGGCGGCGGAATTAGAAGCAGAGAGACAGCTTCTGGCTGAAATGAACTCTCTGGCGCAAGCGTCAGGGTTATCAGAATTGGCATACGATATAGTTCAGGAGCAAAGCCATTGGCTGCTAGAAGCTGGAACTGATCCAGAAACAGTTGATGAATCCGGAGTATCTTCAAAAGAGACATCAGAGGCTGAGCTGGCTGAGGATGAATGGGATGATGAAAATGAGGTGAGTCTCCCTCAACCCAATTGGCCCTCACCTGTAGTTTATCCGCTACGGCGTCCGAAAAAGATTAAATCATTGGCATCAATTGAGTTACCGAGTTTTCCCCGGTATCGCCCCGTATAAATGACAGATTTAAAACATGTCTAAATCCTTAGAGCCTCAAGAGCGAGATATCCTGAATATTCAATTACTCGTTCTGGATATTGATGGCACAATCGCGGGTGAATCCAACACGATCACAGAACCTGTAAAGCAAGCCATTCGGAAGATACAGGCAAAGGGAATTCAAGTCGCGATCGCAACAGGGCGCATGTACTGTTCTGCCTTACGCTTCCATCGGGAGGTTGGTTCTACCCTACCCATCTTGGCGTATCAAGGCGCATGGATTCAAGATCCCGCCACGGAGACAATTCACCGTCATTTATCTGTCTCCCGTGCTCGGGCTGAACAATTGTTAGATTATTTTGAGAGTGATATTCTGCGATCGCAGCTTTCGGTGCATTTCTATATCAATGATCAATTGTATGTCCGGGAAATGACTCCCGAAACTCAGCGCTATGCTCAACGGGCAGATATTCAACCCCTATCGGTGGGTGACTTGCGTCAGGTACTTACCAACGAACCCACTAAGGTATTAGCCCTCTGTCAGGATACAACCGTTATCGACCAATTATTTAGCCGATTGCGCCAGCAATACACTCCCGCCGAACTTTACCTCACCAAATCAGTAGCCACTTTCTTTGAAGCCACCAATCCCCTCGTCAACAAAGGAGAAGCCGTGCGCTACTTAGCAGAAGACTTGTTGGGACTATCCGCTCAAAATGTTATGGCAATTGGCGATAACTTTAACGATATCGAAATGTTGGAATATGCGGGGTTTGGCGTCGCCATGAGCAATGCGCCTCTAGAAGTCCAGGCGATCGCGCAGTGGGTAGCTCCCTCTGTTGAACGAGACGGCGTAGCTGCAGCCATTGGAACGTTAATTCTTTAGTCCCTAATCACCAGTCATTTTGATCAGAAAGGGAACCGACGACTGTCCGTGTTTCGTCTCGGTTCCCCCGCTGGTTCGCTCCTCACACATTCAGAATCATACCGGAATGAGTGGGAATTGTCACGCCTTGTAAAAAAAGTTGTTTTTCTACCCTCCTAAGATAAAAAAAACCTTACCTTTCAACCCTACCCAATCGCAGAATGCTAAGCTGAAATGTTAATCATCTGCCTCAGCTCCCCCATCTGGATTGTGCCGCGCCTACAACGCTCTAGGGGCAGATACACCCAGTTTCTCTAGGAGCGATCGCAACACCACCTGTGTAACCCCGATTAACCCCAATCTCGCCTGAGCCAGGGGCAAGTTGTAATTCTTCACATCTCCCCAAATTCGGCAGGATTTGTAAAATTGCTCATAAGCCTCACTTAAAGCCAATCCTTGTTTAACCCAACGCTGACAATCTGAAGTACTCATCACATCTAACAGATCTAAAAGCTGCACAATCAAATCCCATTCGGCGGGATGGGTTAAGCGTAGGTGTATCGACTCCCTATCTGACTCTCCTGCATCTTGGAGCCAAGGAATTGGATTTGGGGAAATGATCACCATTGGCAATTGACGGGCGATTGGCGGGGGATTGGGCGAAGCATTCGCGTTGGGAATTTGGCAGACAAACGAAATATCTGGGGCGATTTGCGGGGGATAGTCCGAAGAATACGCGTTGTGAATTTGGCAGACAACAGATATATCTGGGGCGATTGGCGGGGGAATGGGCGAAGCATTAGCGTAGGGAATTTTGCAGACAACCTATATATCTGGGGCGATTGGCGGTGGATTGGGCGAAGCATTCGCGTTGGGTATTTGGCAGACAACCGATATATCTGGGGCGATTGGCGGGGGATTGGGCGAAG
>NZ_JAVJZI010000022.1:0-31506 GCF_040223135.1 Coleofasciculus sp. G3-WIS-01 | reverse complement strand
AAGCGTTAAATGCTGCCGCATTTTCTAAGTCTCCTAAATGTTGAGATAAAATCGCTTTTCCATCTCGCAATAAACAGAATGTATTTTTCAGTTCACTCCCCATCGCTAGTATGGGGGGAGAATTTTCAAATCCTGGGGGTTACGGAATGGGTATAGGGGCATATCCTCGGGCGCGGCGGTGGGTTTGAATTTTGACGTTGGAAGTGGGCTTGGGCGAAGCATTCGCGTTGTCACTTTGGCATGACACCGATAGATCCGGGCGCGAATGCTTCTCCCCTACGAATTTCCCGTCGAATATCCCGTCGAATATCCCGGCGAATTGATTACCCTTCGCTGTGATGGAGGGTATGGTTTTGACGTTGGATGTGGGATTGGGCGAAGCATTCGCGTTGTCACGTTGGCATGACACCGATAGATCCGGGCGCGAATGCTTCTCCCCTACGAATTCCCCTACGAATTCCCCTACGAATTTCCCGGCGAATTTCCCGGCGAATCCGGATATAACTCGCACAACGGAATCATCAACCCGATTAACAATATCACGGTTATGCAGGAGAAAATAATCGGCAATTTTGCCTAATTTTAAACGGGCGTCTTGATTATCGATACATTGCGGTTCATCGGAGAGATTCCCACTGGTTAAAATAATCGGATAATCCAGCCGTTGCAAAATCAAATGATGGAGGGGAGTATAAGGTAACATGAACCCCAAAGTTGTTTGTCCCGGTGCGACTGAAGCGGCGATTTTGGGTGTAGAGACGTTGTATACAACGTCTCTACAATTGTGGCGATTAGGGATAACATCGATTAAAACAATAGGGGCGGCGGGACTTTGTAATAGTTCCCGTTCTTTAGCATTTAGAGTGCAATATTGTTCAATAACCTCTAAATCTCGCGCCATCAAAGCAAAAGGTTTATGATAACGTTGCTTACGCGATCGCAAGTTTTGTACAGTGGTTTCATTAGTGGCGTCACAGGCTAAATGAATCCCCCCTAATCCTTTAATCGCCACAATTTCCCCCTGTTGCAATAGGGTACAAACGGTATCGATGGGGTTAGATGTATCAATCTTTTCACCATTCGCCCCTTCTAACCATACCGTTGGTCCACAAATAGGACAAGCAATCGGTTGGGCGTGAAAGCGGCGATTTTCGATATCAAGATATTCCCTGGCGCAATGGGGACACATCCCAAACTCAGCCATGCTAGTATGCTTACGGTCATAGGGAATCGAGCGAATAATCGAAAGACGCGGACCGCAATGGGTACAATTAGTAAACGGGTAATTGTACCAACGCGATCGCGAATCCAGGGTTTCGGCTTGACATTGGGGACAGGTGGCGGCGTCAGGGGGAATTTGAGTTTGGACGGTACTATTGACACTCTGGGTAATGGTAAAGTCACAGAAGACGCGATCGCCTCTATAAGGAGTACGGCTAATCGATTCAATGCGGGCAAGGGGTGGGGACTCTAGCTGTAAGCGTTGCACAAATTCTGCGATCGCGTCTGTTGTTCCTGATACGTAAATTAAGACGCCTTGACCATCATTACAGACTTCTCCTACTAGATTACACGCCTTTGCCAAACGGTACACAGTTGGGCGAAATCCCACCCCTTGTACTGTACCCCGCACCCGAATTTCTTCCTGGCTAATGGTGGATGGATAATTATTTATTGCCATTTGCGTAATGGAGACAATCCCCCGCTATTGTAATTGAGAAAGGATCTCTATCAAGTGTCTAAATTAATGGATTAGCTTAGGTTCGTAGTAAGGGCTTTAGCCCTAGATTAGCTGAGGTTTTCTGCCTCAACCCAACCTACACTTATTCTACCATTGTAGCTGTGCCGTACCACCCACCTATGAGTTAGAATAGCTCAAATAACGGATCGATCCATGCAGTGCATGTTAACACTTCGCCTCACTCAACAGGTTGAAAACCCACCCGACTCTTACCGAGTAGATGTTGCTCTAGACGACAATGGAACGAGTCAGAATGCAACGGTCTACTTTAAGTTAAACATCAACGAACAAGACCAAGAAAAAATTCGTTGGTATCTAGAAGATTTCCTCGAATACCCGCAAGTCCCCGCGCCGACAATTGCAGCAACTATTGAACAGCAAATGATAGCCATTGGGGTGGAACTGTTCGAGAAACTGTTTCAAGCCAACGACGATACCCGCCAAATTTGGTCACAATTGCGCCACCGACTGAATAATACTCGTGTAGAAATTGTCACGGGTGTCACCGATGCGGCGGCTATTCCCTGGGAACTCATTCATAATCCTGATCATAATTTGCCATTAGTGTTACAGACGGGGGCGTTTGTCCACACTTACCCTAATCCCCAACAGCCTCCCCAGCTTCCCGAAACCGACAGCAGTAAAATGCGGATTCTGCTGGTAATTTGTCGCCCGCAAGGTGGCGATGATGTACCATTTCGCTCAGTCGCCACCCAGTTAATTCGGGGATTGACAGATAGCGCCCGTGAGATCTTTCAACTCGATGTCTTGCGTCCCCCAACCTTTCAACGATTAAAGGAAGTGCTGCGACAAGCCAAAGCGGAGGGAAAACCTTATCATATCGTTCATTTTGACGGACATGGGGTGTATGAAGACCCCTATGTCAAGGATTCGGGAAAGCCACCGAATCCGAAACGGATGCGGGGCTATCTATTATTTGAGAAACCTGACTATCGGAACAATCGAGAACCAGTACATGGCAAACTAATTGGTCAATTGCTAGCAGAGACAGGAGTCTCCTTGTTAGTTCTCAATGCTTGTCGTTCAGCTTACACAGAAGCACCCACTCAACCGGGCAAAACTCTGGCAGATAACCAGACAAGTGCTTATGGTTCCCTCGCGCAGGAGGTGATGAAAGCGGGAGTGGCGGGAGTGGTGGCAATGCGCTACAACGTCTATGTGATTACGGCTGCTGAATTTGTGGCTAAACTGTACGCGGCGCTTGCCCAAGGTCAAACCCTTGGTGAAGCTGTCACCCAAGGACGCCAGCAATTATATGCCCAACCCCTGCGGGAAATTGCTTATGAGGCACAAACGCTACAAGATTGGTTAGTGCCAGTGGTATATGAGACTGTACCCAAGGCGATTCGATTAACCTCTCCCCCAGACTCTCTCTTGCAAGGAGAGGGAAGTCTAGCTTATCTGAGTAGTAGGGAACTTGATGGGCAATTGCCCAAACATCCAGAAGCGGGTTTTTTGGGACGCGATGAAACGCTGCTAGGGATTGACCGCGCTTTCGATACCCAATCTATCGTCCTGCTACACGCTTATGCAGGGAGTGGCAAAACCTCCACGGTGGCTGAGTTTGGGCGCTGGTATGTTTTGACTGGCGGTGTAAAGGGATTGGTTTTGTTTACCTCCTTTGAGCGGTATCTGCCTTTAGCGCGAGTGCTGGATAAGATAGGTCAGGTGTTTGAACGTCAGTTAGAAGCGCTGGGAGTTCACTGGCTAACATTGAATGATGAACAACGGCGGGATATCGCCCTGCAACTTTTGCAACAAGTGCCTGTGCTGTGGATTTGGGATAATGTTGAGCCAGTCGCAGGCTTTCCTACGGGTACAGAGTCCGCGTGGAGTGCGGTTGAGCAACAAGAACTGGTGGATTTTTTACGAGAGGCGCAGCAGACAAAGGCGAAATTCCTGCTAACTTCCCGCCGAGATGAGCAAGGGTGGCTAGCTGATTTGCCGCACCGAATTACTATCCCACCGATGCCGATGCGGGAACAAGTGCAGTTAGCCAAGGCGGTGGCGGAGAAATACGGACATCAGCTAAAAGAGGTGGAAGACTGGCGACCTTTGTTGCGATACAGTCACGGTAATCCGATGACTATAACCGTTGTGGTCGGTCAGGCGCTACGGAATGGGTTGAGAAGTAGAGAACAGATTGAAGATTTTGTCCTTCAGTTACGTTCTGGTGAGGCTGAAATTGACGATGATGAGCGTGAAGGGCGATCGAAGTCTTTGGGAGCATCGTTGAGTTATGGCTTTAGGAATGCTTTCACTGAGAAGGAAAGGCAGCAGTTAGCTTTACTGTACTTTTTCCAAGGATTTATAGATGTGGATACCTTGTGTACAATGGGTCATCCTGAGTTTGAATGGTGTCTGCCTGAAGTGCGTGGACTAACTTTGGAAGCTGGTATTGATTTACTTTACCGCGCTGTTGAAGTAGGATTGCTTATCAATTTGGGTAGCCGTTTCTATGTGATCCACCCTGCATTACAGTGGTATTTAAAACGGCTATTTAACCAATACTATAAAAATGAGGAACAATCAGCTACCTTTGCTTTTGTTGAAGCGATGAGCGAATTAGGAAAAGCTCATACCTGTGAATACGAAGGGGGCAATCAGTATGTAATTAAAACGTTGTTGCCCCCACAAGAAGCGAATTTACTCTATGCAAGGCAACTGGCACGAAATAATGGTTGGTGGCACGCAGTTATCGGTACAATGCAGGGTTTACGAACCCTCTACAAACACACTGGTCGCTGGTTAGAGTGGGCAAGGCTGGTAGAGGAGACTGTACCCGACTTTGTTGACCTAGGAACAGATAGATCACGACCAGGACGAGAGGAGCAATGGTACTTAATCATGGGGGATCGCATACAGCTTGCAATTCGAGGGCGTCAGTGGTCACAGGCTGAGCGTTGGCAACAAGTTGTAGAGCCTTGGTTACGTCAACGTGCAACTTTGGCTTTGGCTGTAGCTCCGGAAGCCCTAATGAATTCTCAGTACGATTTCATTCGCGATCTAGCCGTATGGTTAATGAGACGCGGTCAAATTCAGTTTCAGCAGGAAAATCCCGATTGTGTCACCGCGTTTAAAGAAGCTTTTAAACTAATGGGTCGCATCAACAACCAACCTGTTCAAGCGATCGCTGCGTATAATTTAGGTGATGCCTATCTTTACATTCCTACTATCTATGATCTGATGCAAGCTGAACACTGGTATCATTACAGCTTACGACTTCTTGAGAAGCGAAATCCTCTAGGAGAGGCAAAGAATTGGATAGCATTAGGTAATGTAAGCAACGATAAATTACGTAAAGCGCAAATGGATAGGCAAACGAAAGAAAAGCAACTATGCTATTTTAAAGAAGCTAATGAACGCTATCAAAAAGCACATCGCCTTTTATTAGGAATAAATGCGCTAGATAGCTTAGCGACAGTACGTACTTTGTTGGGTAATATCTGTATCCAAATAGGTGATATTGATGGGGCATTACGCTACTACCGCAAGGCTATTTGTCATAACGAAGCATCGAAAAATTTCTATGATGCAGCCCTAAATCGTTATAACTCCGCTGTTTCTCTACAAGCAGTTAACCGTCTTGATGAAGCGTTAGAGTATGCCAAAGCGTCACTTAATACTTACGATATTTACGGCGACGGGGCTGTGACAGAAATACAAAAAACGCAGGAGTTGATTACCAATATTGAGCAAGCCATGAAAACTCAAAGAGGTTAACCAGATGACTACAGACAATTGGTTCGACGACTTACCCACAATTGGTGAACTACCACCGCAGGAAGCTGCTGCTAAGTTACGGGAAGTAGGTGAGGATGAACTTGCCGATGCTCTAGAAGCTGCCCAATACAAAGTAACGGCAGATTCGACAACCTTCGGACTCGCCGAAGATTTACTGCCATGGTTGCCTAAACCGTGGTTATACCCCACACACGTTATCGGGTATTTAACTCCTGCAAAATCAGATATTACAGTATTACCTATCCAAAATGCTTGTAAGATTCTACCTGACTCAACACTGAAAAATACTCCCATTAACATTACCCTTGAGCAAGCGTGTGTGGCAAAGTATCCGGGAGGTGGAACCCACTACATTTTGTTTGATTTTGAGGCTAAAACCCAACTACTCAACCGTGCAGAAACAATAAATTTTACTGTCACCCACCGAATTCGCGAGAGTAACCAGGTTGTAATTATTAATCAACCAATTTTTGCTCCATTGCATGTCAGTCCTGAAGGTGTAGGTTTTCGGGGCTTGACTGTCAACGTGAAGAATCAAGAGGATGAGGCGGCGCTTAGCTTTCTAGAGTCTTTTACCTTTCAATCTGGTATTGCGGCAGCATCCTTATTACAACCAGCTATCGCACCTCTGGCTGAAATGGCTATTGGAATAACTAAACTGATTGCCAAACGTTCTAAAAATGTGACAGTACAAAAAATAGACTTGGGGCTTGACTTTGGTAATGACAGCACCCGCGCACGCCTTGCCGAAGGTTACTATCTGGCTATACAAATTCCTGAATCTCTACAAACTAGCTGGGATTGGAACGACTGGGTATACAATCCAACTAACGGTCAAATAGTCAGCCAATTCGACCCCACAGAGGTAATTCCCTACAACTACCTTGTATTCAGTGTCAGCCGCTACCAAGAAAAATAAAGGGTAATAAGACTGTCCAGTTGCTGAGAAATAATTGCGCGATCGCGCCCAAGTCAATCTCAAATTAGCAGCCGTTACAACAATCAGTTGATTAGCCAACTTTAAGGTTATAATTGCCTGGTAGTGACGTCAGGGTAAATTTGGGTTGGGATGGTACTATCGACCCTATGGGCGAGGGTAAAATCTGGGATGGAGCCCCTACAAGGTTAATGTATCAATTTCAGCTTGCCAAGTCAGCCGTGGTTTTAATTGGGTTTGTAGTAAGGGAACCTTAGCCTAAATTATAGAAAAATCCGGACTTTAAAAATCGCGAATTCATCGTATTCTAAAACACTCGTTCACCGTAATCGTACAATTAGGAAAAGCTAGAATATCAATAGACTGTTGCCCTTTTAGAATTAACTGACGTTGGTAACCATCTACTTGAGGAGCTCTAAAAACGTGGAGTTGCTGTGTTGTCACATTAAAAACCCAATAGTCAACAATACCCGCTGCCGCATAGAGATTGGCTTTAGTCCCTAAATCTCGATTGATTGTGGTATCAGCAATTTCGACAATCAGGTAAACCTCCTCTGGCTTAGGATGAGCGTCTGCATAAAAGTTAGCATTGGGATGGACAACGGCAATGTCAGGTTCTGGTTCTGAGTAGGTATCGAGTTGAATCGGATCTTGCAGTCGTACTAAGACTTGATCCCCCAGAAGCTTTTCCAAACATTTTTCAAGGCGTTTACAAAGTGCGCTATGGGCAGGACCTTTGGGCATTTTATGAATTATTTGTCCGGCGATGAGTTCAACCTGTTCATCTGCTGCTAAAATACCGACCTCTGCCATTCGATGGTAATCAGCCGTAGTAATCAGGCGAAGATTGGTGAGTGGAAGGGGGGTTACGGTCATAGGTTGGATATCAGCTTTGAGCTTAATTTTATTATAAGCTTATGGCAATTGAATTCCGAATTCCTAGTCAAGGCGTAAATGCGTCGGTTGTATCACTTATTTTACCAATCAGCAGTCCGCAATAGACAACAGCGGTGTCTATTGCGGACGACTAAACGTAACTTGTATGAGTTAACTAGAATGAGTTAGAATAGCTCAAATAACTGATCTATTCCCTAATTTCTAATCACCTTGAATGCGCGTTATTATCCAGCGAGTTAAATCTTCTCAAGTAACAGTTAACGGTGAAATCGTTGGCAAAATTAATCGCGGGCTAAATTTGCTAGTGGGGATTGCGGATAGCGATACTGAAGCCGAATTAGATTGGATGGCGCGAAAATGCTTGGATTTGCGTTTATTTCCCGGAACCGATAGCGGTAGCGATCGCTGGGAAAAGTCGGTTCAGGAGATTGGCGGCGAATTATTGGTGGTGAGTCAGTTTACCCTGTATGGGGACTGTCGTAAAGGACGTCGCCCTTCTTTCTCGCGATCGGCGAATCCAGAACAGGCGGAGAAGCTTTATCAGCAGTTTGTGGAAATGCTGCGCCAAAGTGGGTTACGAGTAGAAACTGGGATATTTGGGGCGATGATGCAAGTCTCCATTGAAAATGATGGACCCGTGACACTGCTGCTGGAGCGGTAAATTGATCCATTGCTTACCCCAATGAAGGTATGCATTTTGTCCAGTAATCGCTCAAACTATTACAGGATAATACTTTCGATTGGATATAGCTATTTTGTATAGAGGGAACTTCCGCTCAATAAAGGGAGGCGGCTGAGCGCCTCCCGATCAAATTTTGTAGAGTTTTTAGGGGTTTATCATGTGATTTGAGTTATTAAGCTATAATTAGCAGTTACAAATTTACTTATTTAGATTATTTATATTAGTAGTCTTATTGTTGCTTATTACCAAGCTAGCGGTACAACCGCATATAGTACCACCGCCTATAAACCCGGCAATCGCATATACAACTCGGTTTGCCAAGGAATTTTTTGTTTCTTGCTGTAGTTGGGGATGTTCGGCAGATTCGGCTCCAATTTGTTCTTCTTTAGGACATTCATTTTGGTGATGTGGTTCATTTTTACCGCGTTGTGTGTGAACATTAATTGTTACCGTTTGAGTTTGACTGGCTGTTTCTCTTTTTTCTTCCCGTGATGGCAAGTATTCGTTTATACCATCCGCATTAACAGGCGCTGCGAATGCGAGAAGACCAATTAGGGGGAGCATTGTCAATCCTGTAGTTTTCATAAGCTTTGTTATACGGGTCATAATTGTTTACTAGAATCTTGTTCATGATTCAGCCTCTAAAAAACTCTACACAATACACTAATCCTAGCATAAAATCACCCTCAAGCATCAGAGAGATAATTGACACCCAACTATCTACGTCTCCCTTGAGGAATATTGCCGCAACCACTGCGCCAACTCATCTTCAGAGAGTTCCCCCGCCGCTAGCGATCGCATCACCAGCACCACCTCTGGCTCTGGTGCATCCAAATTCCAGCTATTCACTTTCAGAAACACATACATCACCTGAAACGCTGTGCGCTTATTGCCATCAATAAACGGATGATTTCTAGCAATTCCATAGCCATAGTCCGCCGCCAGTCGATAAATATCTGCCCCTTCATACCCATAGCGATTACGCGCACGGGCAAAGGCACTCGCCAGCAACCCCTCATCCCGTAACCCATACACCCCACCATGGGTTGCAACTTGGTCATCATGAATCACCTGCACCATCGCAGGGGTAATCCAAATCGGTTCAGCCATCTGCTAACTCTCGCATTGCATTGCGGTACTGCGATGCCCCCTGCTGGTAAGCCGTCATCACCTGCTCGAACTCAGGATCATAAGCCATCAACTTAATGCCATCCTCCATCACCACCAGGGTTAGTGTATCCCCTTCCCTTAAATTAAATTTGTCCAAGATTTCCTTAGGAAACGTGGTGCCAATGGAGTTGCCCACTTTCCGTAGTTTTATTTCCATGATTTAATTCTCTACTGACGTTATTACTATTGTAATCACGCTAATTACCAGACAAGCAAGCCAAAAACGAATGGAGCCCTGTGCGATGCGCTCTAATACCAAATCCGAGTTAGCTACCCCCGTTATAACCTAGTCCGCGCAGGCGGACGAAAGTTTGTGTAGCAGCGATTTCAATCGCCGTGGAAAAAGGGGGTGATCAAGGCGGATTTGGTATAACAGCAGCAGCTTATTATCTTGAGTCGGTGATTGTCATTTGTCATTTTTCATTCGTTCTACATTCTGTAGGGGCGGGTTTCACTACTATCCTTTTTTCTCTAACCCAGATGCAATTAAACCCGCCCCTAAACCCAACCTTAGACACCAGGTTCCGGTTTCCGTAAGCGAAGGGTCAAGTCGGGGCGGGTTTAGTTCAGTTAGGGATTTGATCCGATGCGTTATTAGTAAAACCCGCCCCTACACATTCAAAATTCAAAACTTGTTGTCATGTAAGATTTCATGTATCTTTTACGCCTGATAAAGATTCCGATGTAGATTATCAACTTCCTCCAATGCTTTCTCAACTCCTCCTTCGGCAACACTCCTAACGTAGTTAAGTTTGATTTCCTCTAGCATATCTATAAGTAAGGATTCAATTTTATGACGGTTTTGCTTCTTCTGTAACTCTGCCTCTAGCGCGTCTTTGAATTTCCCCATCAGACGGCTGGTTAATTCTACTCCCACTGGATCTTCAAGAGCCTTGACTAGGTTGTTGTAAGCGGATTGAGAAAGGTTTTTAGACAATTCCTCTGTTAACTGATTAGGCAAGTGACTCAACCCTGGCACATTCTGTATTTGCTGATAAACAACGGATTGGCTGAGGGTACTCTCCAGGCTGTGATGGACTAAAGCTTCTATATCTGGCTGGACTTGAGGGAGAACTTCATAGACACTAAGATTAACCAGGCGAGTCGCGATCGCATTTACCTCATTTGTTTCATTCACTTCAATATAACGTCGGCGAGACTCAGGATAAAACAGCCAGCGTGCGACTTCACCCTTTTGAATTGACTCTTGCATTTGGTCAATCACCTGAACGCCGATAATTTCAGCAATTTCCTCAGCAAAACTTATCGCAAAGTCATAATTAAGTTGCTTCCGAAAAGGTTCCAGATCCAATAACTCAGTTTGATAGAGACGAATGATTACTGGAATAACTCGCAACCACCGCCAGAAGGGAAACACCAAGAAAAGGTCATACCACCGCCGCAAAATCGCTTCCAGCCAGTTTAATTTGGGCTGGCGACGACTGCTATAGTAAGTTCGTGCTAAAATTTCTAGGGCAAATAGAATGATAAAGGGTAAGTCAATTAACCAAAAATAATCAACCAAACCGCCAAATCTGCCAATATCTCGATAGTAATTTCTCTCAATCAGGGAGCGAACTTCTGTATTGAAAAATTGAATAGATTCCTGCCATCCTGCCTGAGATAGATACGCAGAACTCCAAAATATCCTCAAGGCATCACTAGCATAATCCTCTCCTACACGAGTCCGCATTTCCTGTTGAATTTTTTCTAGCGTATTGCTTTTATTCGCTCCTTGGAACGGATTGTCTGCAATGAGTCGATGACTAAGTTGCTGCAATTCCTTTAGTAATTTTTCTGACTGCGGCGATTGCAATCCTGCTTGCGAAACCTCTTCTTCCAGTGCGTTTACTGTGCTGAGATAGTTTTGCGTTTCCGGATGGGGTTCAATGCCCTTAACCGGGTCATAAACTTTGACCAATCCTGGAAAAAATTCTAGATAAAAGTCGCGTAAGGTTATATAACTTAGGTCAAAAAAGACTAGAAGCAAATTCACTACAGCCAGGATAGCAATGAGGCGTTCAAACCAGGATGTTCTTAGTTCAGAGTTAGAGCTTTTTCTTCTAGCCAGTTTGGATGACATATATGTACGGCTGCTATAATCACAAGTTTCAGGCTGACCAAGGTTTGCTAAAGTCGTGATAAAGTGTTAACCCACCATCAATAAATAGAGTTTGTCCGGTGATATAGTCAGCTTCCTCAGATGCCAAAAATGCCACCGCTGCTGCCATTTCTTCTGAAGTTCCGGCTCTTCCCATCGGAATGTGACTTTCTACGTTGGCTTTTTCCTCAGGATCATTAATCCATGCTTCATTAATTGGGGTAATCGTTGCCCCAGGTCCGATACCATTCACCCGAATTCCTTTGGAGGCGTATTCTAAAGCCAGAGTTTTTGTTAAATTTCCCATTCCTCCCTTACTAACCGAATAACTTACATAGCAAGGTCGGGGAATAATTTCATGAACGCTAGAAATGTTGATAATGACACCTTTTTTATTGCCGGCTAAAAAATGTTTAATGGCTTCACGGGCGCAAAGATAAGCCCCTCGGAGATTAACAGAAATGACTTGATCAAAGCTCTCAATTTTTGTTTCGTGTGCCGCACTCTCCATTTGAATGCCGGCATTGTTGATCAAAATATCGAGTCCGCCTAACTCGTTAATAACGGTGTCCATCATCTGAAAAACATCGTCTTCTTTTGAGACATCGCCCTGTACCAGTAAGTCTTTAACGCCACAGCCTTTGATTTCACCACAAGCTTGATCCATCTTTTCTGCGGTGTCTGCGGCATCTTCGGGACTGCTGCGATAGTTAATAGCTACATTGACACCTTCTTGAGCCAAACGAATAGCGATCGCGCGTCCAATTCCAGAACTTGCACCTGTTACGAGAGCGTTTTTACCTTTGAGACCTTTCATCATGACTAAACCTTTATTTTAAGCAACTAAAGCCTGTATTTTTACCATGAAGAACAAATGTGACTAGCATTCTGGTGGGCATTGCCCACCCTAGGATATATCAAGGGTTTCTGCGATCCAAAAAGGCAAAATTTCAGTATTTCATACCTTTTTCAGCGAGTTAATTCAGAGCGTTTAAAAGATCTGATTAGGGTGGTAACCCACTATAAATTAATTACGAAACTCTTCTCTTTATCTGCCACACTAGGCAAAATTAGAGCGGCAGATAATTGCCTAATTCACTCAGTACAATGTTTTTTTGCTTCATAGTATTAAAAGTCAATATCATCCAAAGATAACATTGATGCTCTAGCTATAAATCCACCTTTCGATAGAGCTGTCGCCATCAAGGTTAGGACTTTCTTAAATGACCTAAATGCGACGTATTAGTAATAAACCTTCAGCCTTGGAGTCCTCTGCCTTGGAGCCTTCTGCTATATATTTCATACCGCATCATCTGCTAACCACCAGTTGGGGAGATTGAAACGTGCGATCGGGTTCAATCTGTTCATCCAGATTGGTGTCCCTAAAGGTGGAACCCTAATTAATCGTCAGGTGTGGGGAACCAACTTGTATTCGCCTGATTTATTTGAGCATTCAATAACACAGATGGGGAGCTTCCTTTTCACGGGATCTAGAAAACCTCTCTGGAAAACCTCTCTCCATCCCCCCTTACCCCCCTTTGAAAGGGGGGTTAGAGAGAGAAGGCTTTGAATTCTCCCCCTTCCGTGCAAAAAAAGCTCCCGCATCCTCTGGCTTCCCCCGTGCAAAAAAGCTCCCGCATCCTCTGGCTTCCCCGTGCAACAGAAGCTCCCGCATCCTTGGGTCTCCCCCTTTTTAAGGGGGAGGGAAGGGGGATCTATAAGGGGGACGGGAGGGGGATCTATAAGGGGGACGGAAGGGGGCTGGGGCGCTTGGTTTAAACTGCTCGTGGGAAGCATGGTCTTGTCTGCTAAGGGGAGCTTTCTCTAAGTTTAGTTCAGCATGAAAATCTCGATACATCGGACTTGCTGCAAAAACTGGAAACCCGTTAAAAATAAACAGCGGTAGAATAGCAGGATACCCAAAACTGCATAAATTCCATGTATCGCTTACGATCTCTCCCTTGGCGATCGCTGTTAGAAGTCTCTGGGATTACTGTTGCGATCGCGATCGTCCTCGAAATTATCATTGGCTTAGGCTTCACCCAATCCCCTGCCATCCGTCAGATGCTCCAGTTCCTCTATACTCCTCCCTTAGGGATGATCATCTCCTTAATGGCGGCTGTGGGATTTGGAGTTCTCGCAGTTTATGTTCTGGAACGGTTTTATCCCCACGTTTTGATCAACAGTAGCAGCTTGTGGGCATTAATTCCTTGTTTAGCCCTAGTTTTGGGCTTAAAATCACTGTTGCCTTTACCTCCTTTCTTGGTAAGTTTAAGCTATGCCAACTTGGTTGCCGTTATTGTTGGTGTATTTTGGAAAGGGCGTCCCCACTGGCGTTAGTAAGCTGAGTTCAAGATTAGAAGGAAATAAAAAATAGACTTAGGCTATTTTTAATATAGACTATCTTTATCGGGTTTGCCTAAAACAGAAAATGCTGTTCATAGATTGAGATAAAAGCAGTTGTTGAAAACAAATATAAACCTAAAAACACAGGAGCAATTCGCAAATGCAGTTACAAAGTGTAGTTGAGCCATTCGGTGAAGTTAATGTTTATAAACAAACGAATGGTGATTTAAACATCGTTGCCACTATTCTCACCGTCCCTGATATTGAAGGCGCGAGAATGGGACTCGCCCTTGATGGTTCTGCCTCCATGAAAAAAATGTATGGAGTCAGCGGTATCGTGGGGGGTGCTTTTGCGATGGCGGCTAGTGCTAGCACACCTAATGTTATCGAACCCGTAGCGCGGACAATGGTCAGTTTTCTCGCTAATTTTTCCGCAAATGGCAAGGTTGATGTGATTTACTGGGCTTGCAGTCCAGATGGATCTAAAGTCGAAGAATTAGGAGAATTTGATGATCAAACTATCCAAAACATTGCCATTGCTGGACCGAAAAAACTCCCCTGGGGACGAGGAACTAAATTATTGCCTCCCTTAAGACTTTTTGTGGACAAGTTTAAAAATGCACCTGCACTTGGCGTTAAAAATCCAGCGGCTATTTGTGTATTCGTGACTGATGGAATTATTGAAGACTTAGCCGATGTCAAGAAATACTGCTTTCAATATGCTCAAGCCATCTCCCAAAAACAAAAACCCTTTATGAAGCTGTTTCTCATTGGCATAGGCGATGAAGTTGATGAAGGGCAAATGGATGAGCTTGACGATATGTTTGAGGGGAGTGGCATTACGGATAGTTTTGGACAAAGTATTGACCTCTGGGATCATCAGTTAGCCAGTGACATGAATAAACTAGAGCAAGTTTTCAAAGAACTGGTTTCCGAAGACATGATTGTCATTGGGTCAGGTCGAATCTTAAATCAAGGGGGAAAAATTTGCCAGGAATATGCTGATGGCGTTCCTGCATTGCTGCGATTCACGATGCCAGCCGGCTCAAATTCATTTACCTTAGAATTTCCCGGAGGAACTGTCACTCAAGATATTTCTGAAGCTTTATCACAACCTTAAATCATGTCTGGTGAGGAAATAAAATGACGAGATCTGGTCAACCTTCTAACCGACCCAACTCCCTTCGCCGTCAACAACTTCCCAGTAATATTGTGGCTAAAGAATTTGGGGAAGTCAATGTTAGCAATACAGGGGAGGAATTGCACGTTGTATTTACTATTTTGATGGAGCCTCAAGGACAGGAGGCTGAAGGCTGGAAAACGGGTGTAGCCTTGGATGCTAGTGCTTCCATGAAAGGTCCTTATGGGCGCAAGCTAGAAGGAAAAGTTCCACCCGATGTCATGGCGGATTATGAGAAAAAACAATGGGTAGAATCCCGCATTGAAGATGGGAACCGAGTTAAATCCTTTAAAAAGGAAGCCTATCAAGATGCAATCCAGAAAGGGTATTTTAAGACAACACCGAATACCGTTCAACCTCTCGCCCAACAATTTACAGCTTATTTAGCCGGAAACTTAGATGTAGATGGTGGGACGAGTGTGATCTATTGGGCTTGTGGTAACGGAGCAGAAATTGAAATATTAGGAGATTGTACGGAATCTGAATGTTCTACTCTTAATGTTAATGGACCGACTAAGGTTACCTTTGGTGAAACCACAAT
This sequence comes from Coleofasciculus sp. G3-WIS-01, assembly GCF_040223135.1. NCBI lineage: Bacteria > Bacillati > Cyanobacteriota > Cyanophyceae > Coleofasciculales > Coleofasciculaceae > Coleofasciculus > Coleofasciculus sp. G3-WIS-01. Next base: position 16,146 of record NZ_JAVJZI010000022.1, on the reverse strand, counting down.
CTTGACGCCAGCGTTTAAACATTTTGTTGAACGCTTTGTTGATGCTAAACGAGGGATGTACATTTTCATTACCGATGGCAGAATTGATGATTTAGAGGAGGTCAAACAATATACCACTCAACTCGCCCAAAAGATTGCCGCTGGCAAACAAAATTATGTCAAAGCGGTTCTGATTGGTGTGGGATATGGCGTTGATGTGCGTCAACTTGAGGAATTAGATGATCTGGATACAGGCACTGATGTCGATATCTGGGATTATAAAATAGCCACGGAAATGCAAGCACTCTTACAGATATTTGCAGAAGTCGTTGATGAAAATCAGATTGTTGCCTCCACAGGTATTATTTACGATGATACAGGGAAAATTGTCAAAAAATATACAGATGGATTGCCAGCTAAAGTATCTATTTCCATTCCAGCCAATTCTCAGTGGTTTGAACTGGAAGTGTATGGTCAACGAATTCGTCAAACTGTGATTTCATCCACCGAGAAGGGTTGATATTAAGTAACGCCCTTAATATTGATTTTCCGAAGATTTCAAACTGAGTCCAATTAAACAGGAGAAAAAAATGTCATCGCGTCGTTTACCCGTCTATCTTGTCCTAGATTGCTCTGGTTCTATGTCGGGTGATCCGATTGAAGCCGTTAACCAGGGAGTTAAGGCACTTGTTGCCGAGTTGAAAAGTGAACCCTATGCGTTAGAAACGGCTTACCTGTCAGTGATTACCTTTGAAAGTACAGCTCAACAAGTGTGTCCTCTAACCGAACTGATGACATTCCAACCGCCCCATTTCTCGGCTAGTGGTGCTACCTCTATGGGAGCCGCCCTAAGACTTTTATCCCAATGCTTTGATAAAGAAGTTCAAAAAGCGAGCGAAACTCAAAAAGGCGACTGGAAACCGTTAGTATTTCTAATGACAGATGGGATGCCTACTGATACTTGGGAAAATGCAGCAAAGGAACTAAAACACAAAAAACCCGCGAATATTATTGCCTGTGCTGCCGGTTCAGGTGCAGACGAATATCTGCTCAAGAAGATTACAGAAATTGTCGTCAAACTTGATAATCTCCAGCCCGATACGCTGAAGCACTTTTTCAAATGGGTGTCTCAATCGGTGAAGCAGACATCCCAAAGTGTCGCTCAGGTGATGGCAGATAATCAGCCGATTAATCTACCTCCTCCACCCCAAGGTATCACTATTGTTCCTTAAGACTACTCCACAGCATTTTATACTGAATTCTATTACGGGAGGCAGAGCGGGAGGATGTCATCTTTGTAGGTTGGGTTGAGGACCGAAACCCAACTCCAGATTAGCTGAATTCTATTACGGGAGGCAGAGCGGGAGGATGTCATTTTTTTAGGTTGGGTTGAGTAACGAACCCCAACTCCTGTTTAGCTGAATTCTATTACGGGAGGCAGAGGGGGTGGTTGTCATTTTTGTTGGTTGGGTTGTGTAACGAAACCCATCTCCCTATTATCTGAATTCTTTTACGGGAGGCAGAGCGGGAGGATGTCATTTTTGTAGGTTGGGTTGAGGAACGAAACCCAACTCCAGATTAGCTGAATTCTATTACGGGAGGCAGAGCCTCCCAAGGAGCATTCCCAGGCTGAGCCTGGGAACGAGAGAGGGGGGACAGTAAAAGCAGGATGGTTAACAATAACTATGCAAGAGCAAGACCCAAAGTTTGCAGAATTGATTCAAGCCATTTGCTGGAAGCTTAAGCTTGAACCTGAAGATTCTCCTAAATTAGCAAAGAAATGGCAAGAGTTTACTCAGTTAAAGAATTATCCGGAGCAAGCTCAGAAAATCCGTGATTCTGTCGTGACTCTATGGCAGCAGGTGTATGATTATCAGCTAGGTCTATCCCAGAATACAGCTAAAACGGAAATTAAGGATATCGAATCCCTCTTGAGTGATGTATTAAACTGGCTTTCAGAGGAATCGCGTTTAGTTAATCAAGAAACATTAAAAAAATGGCACATTATTGCGAATCAGCAGTTAAAAGAAACCATCCGTAGCGCGATTTTTAAGGCATTATCCCGGTCATCTACAGAACTATTTCCTGTAGAATCCAGTTGTCAACAGCCTACTCAAGTAACCCAAAACAATCAAATAGATAAAGACAAGGAATCGCCTGTGCGACCTTCAAATCCTATAACAGCAACCGATAAAGGCGAACTATCTTCCGGAGAACTGCAATCGTCATTAACAAATCCAACCAGTCCTCCGTGGGAGTATCATCCTGTACCCGATGACGAACCAGACAAACATGATGAATTTTATTGTACCTCAAGTCAATCGGCAGAAGGACTAAAGCTCATTGGCGCGAGAGTGCGAGGAAAAATGCACAAGCACCAAGGAACGAATTGTGATGATTGGTTTGAGTTTAATACCAGTAGTAGCTGGACAATTATTGCTGTATCCGATGGTGCTGGGTCGAAAAAGTTCTCTCGGCTTGGGGCGAGAGTGTCCTGTAAAGCCGCTGTCGAAAACCTCAAAAAATCCCTAAAAAACCATAAAATAAAAGAGCGAGATACAACCCAAGCATTAGCGGCTGATCTTGAGCGCAAGACAACCAATTGGGCGTTTACAGGAGCCGATATAGAAGTCGTCCAAACCTCTTTACATGAAGCCATGCAGACGGCTTACAACGCGGTGATCAAAAAAGCAGATGAATGCCGCGAGTTGACCCGTTACTACAAAGCTCTAGAACACAAGGATGTCGAACCTAAAGACCTTTCCGCCACACTGCTGCTGGCAGTACATACCACCATTAAAGTTGCTGGAACTCACTATAGTCTGGTGCTAACCTGTCAGATTGGCGATGGTATGTTAGCCGCGATATCTCAAGAAGGAACTCTGAAATTATTAGGCAAGCCAGATAGCGGAGATTACGGCGGTCAAACCGAGTTTTTAACCTCTGCTAACAAAACCGAGCAAAAAAATTTGCTGCAAAAGACTTTTGTATTTCCAGGACATCTCAAGGCGTTAATGGTGATGACGGATGGAGTTGCTGATGACTACTTCCCCAATCAGCCGAGGATGTTGGAGCTGTATGGTGATTTACTGTTAAATCAGGTGATTAAAGTCTCTAAACCTAATGAGCAAGAGATTGCTAACCAGCTAAAAACGACAGTATTAGGCAGTCTGGAGGGTGTCAACGAAGTCAAATCAAGGTTTCAGGATAAAGTCGAGCGAATTTTGCCCAATCAATTGCCGGAACCTAAACAAGTCGTGATTCGTTCCATCGCTAACTATGCCAAAGCATTAGGGAAATCGGTGGCAGACGTTGTCGCGTCTCCGGCTTTATTAGCGGCGGGAATTCTGGGAGAACCAATATGTGATCCAGACAATTTCCAACCAGAAGAACGGTTAAAAATTTGGCTAGATTCCTACTCAATTCGCGGCTCATTTGATGATCGCACATTGGTTGTTCTCTACCGGGAGGATGTCTAAGGGTGTAGGGTTTGGGGTGTGGGAAAATCCTGAATGTAAGTATTTAATCGGACATGATATTATGGCGACAGCAACCCTCACCGACGGCAGCACTGTTGAATACATCCCTGAACCCATTGGTGAAGGGGTGATGAAGCAAGTCTATTTTACGGCTGATAAATCTTCGGTTATTTGCTTCTATAAAGACCAAAATGCTGGTTCAGATCCCAATCGGATGGCTCGGTTAGAGAAGATTTTAGATGGTTATAATCCAACCATTGCTCAAAATGGCGATTATTTTAAACAACTATTTTGTTGGCCCACGGGTATTGTGGTTCAGCCTCAGTTAGGGTTCATCGCCCCAACTTATCCCAACAACTATTTCTTTGCTACAGGAAACTTGGCAGGTAAGGAAAAAGAAAGCACTTGGTTTGTTCGCCCCAAACTGCGGCAAATGTTGCCAAAAGCAGAACGCGGTGTTTGGATTAATTATTTTCAAACCTGTATTCGCCTAGCCCGGGCGGTGAGACGTTTACACCAAGCTGGATTAGCTCATTCTGATTTGTCGAACAAAAATGTGTTAATTGATCCAACATCGGGACAATGTGTTGTCATTGATATTGACTCATTGGTGGTTCCTGGTTTATTTCCGCCCGATGTTTTGGGGACAAGGGGATATATCGCCCCAGAAGTATTATCGACTCTTCATTTACCCTTAGACGATCGCAAACGACAACATCCCTCTGCTCGTACTGACCAACACGCCCTTGCTGTCTTACTTTACCAGTATTTACTGGGTCGCCATCCCCTAGAAGGTCCGAAGACTTATCCGGCGGCTTCTGCGGAGGAACAGGAACGTCTGGAGATGGGTTCAAAGGCGTTGTTCATTGAACATCCCACGGATGCTTCTAATCGACCTCACGATTTGCAGCTATCATCCACCGCCCTAGGACCTTATTTAAGCGATTTGTTTCACAGAGCCTTTATTCAAGGCTTACACTTTCCCCATGAGCGCCCCGCTGCGATTGAATGGGAACGTGGGCTAATCAAAACCTGGGATTTGCTTTTCCCTTGTAAAAACAAGTATTGTCCCAGTCATTGGTCTATTTTACATGACCCCGCTCATTTAAACTGTCCATTTTGTGGCTCAAAACCCAAGGGAAGTTTACCGATTTTGCGGCTGCGTTCAGAACGTCGTCCCGGTCAGTGGACATTCGATGGTCAACTTGTGGTTTATCATAATCTTACTTTGTTTAAATGGCACGCTTTTGATAATGTTTTTCCGGGTGAAGAAGCTGACAAAACGCCTCAGGCTTATTGTGTATTTTTTGAAGGAAAATGGCTCCTGATTAACCAAAATTTAACCTCTCTTACGTCTCCTACTGGTAACCAAGTTGCACCGAGTCCTCAACCGGGACAAGCCGGACAGGCGATTGAATTAAAAGAGGGAATACAATTCCGGCTTTCTCTGGAACCCTACGGTAGGATGGTTGAGGTTCAGATGATTAATTAGAAGCAAGAGAAGGCGATTGAAATCGCTGCTACACAAACTTTCGTCCGCCTGCGCGGACTAGATTATAAAGGGGGTGGCTAACCCGGATTTGGTATGACCTCTCCCCTAGGAGACTGTTGGCGGGTCAATACTGCTCGGATAAGCCTGTCTTCTCTCCCCTTGCTTCCAGACGCGCCATGGCTTCCAGACGCGCCATGGCGCGTCTCTACATTGCTTCCAGACGCGCCATGGCGCGTCTCTACATTGCTTCCTTTGATGGACAACCTTCCTTAACCGAGCAGTATTGGTTGGCGGGTGACTTTTCAGGGCTCGCATCCCTGACTACGAACAGGAATTAAGCGTCAAGTTGCCGGATTTATCGCAAATTGCCCTAGATACTTTTGCCGCCAAATGGCGTCAGCTTTGCGATTTGTGGGCAATTCTAAGACTCGAATCCCTTGATTGGGTAATGGATTCAGTAACTGCTGCAATTGCTGCCAAGATTGAATTAGCTGATGTTCTACGCCATAGGTCAGACATAATTGGGCAAAGTTGATGCTTTGGGGTGTGGCAAAGAATTCTTCAAGGGGTGGGTAAAATTGAGAAATAGGTAACATTTCAAAAATACCACCCCCGTTATTATTGATTAAGATAATGGTTAGATGACCGATAAACTTCTTGTTGAGTAAAAAACCATTGGTATCATGTAATAAGGCTAAGTCTCCCGTTAGCATCACCGCACTTTGATTCCGGTGAGCAATCCCTAAGGCTGTGGATAAGGTGCCATCAATGCCATTAGCTCCCCGATTGAACCACGGTTGAATCTCTGTATTCCCTGGCGCCCAAAAAAATTCTACATCCCTAACGGGCATACTATTGGCAATAAATAAGGGTGTCCCTGCTGGTAAATATTGAGAGAGTAACCAGGCGGCTTTTCCTTCAAATAGTTGAGGCATTTCTGCCATTTCTTGGTCAACGGCTGCCCTGACTTGGGTTTGGGCGTCACACCATTTTTTCAGGTAATATGGGTTTTGTTGTGATCCAGTTTTCCTCTGTTCCTCTATCGGGGCTGGTTTAGTTCCGTTATCGGTTTTGTCAACAACGTTATCCGTTAAACCCGCCCCTACAGTCTGATTTTGTGTCTTATTCGTTGTTATCCATTGTCCAATTTCTTCGATAGGAATCCGCAGATGTGTGGTTTTCCCATGCAGGGCATCTAAGTTATGATGACTGGGATCAATGATCCAGCGTTGGGGTTGACAATGATCTAACCAAGTCCGCAGTTCTTTACTGGTGGGCAGTTCACCAATTTGAATTACGATAGTGGGTGTAAGCTGTTGAGCAAGTTGGCGATTCCGCAGAATTAAGTCGTAGGTGGAAATGAGATAAGGATTGAGGTGAGCGTAGTTTCTTAGGGGGGAAAGCCCTTCCGCTAATAGGGGAAAGTTTAGGGCTTGCGAAAGTTGGGAAATTGCATGACAATAGGCTTTGGGGTTTCGGGGTTGCGCTAGACCTGCAATAATTAAACCGCGATCGCACTCTTGCCAGTCTGAGTAGGGAATGGGGTGCACAGGTGCAGGGGGACAGGGGTGTAGAGGCGCAGGAGTAATAGCGGCAAAGAAATCGTCAGCCTGGAATTGGGATTTTAAAGGAGTGACGGCTGGATCACGAATGGGTGCCAGAGGATCACGGAAAGGGCAATTTAAATGAACTATACCAGGAACCGGAAAGCGCGATCGCTCCCAGGCATGAATCACAGTTTGTCGCAGATATCTCAGCATCGAGATTTCCACAGACGGTACGGCTAATTCGGTTTGCCAGTTGGGATAATTGCCATAGAGTTTCACTTGGTCAATGGTTTGCCCAGAATGACAATCTCGCAGTTCTGGCGGACGGTCTGCGGTTAAAATCAATAGAGGAACGCGGCTTTCCCGTGCTTCGATAATAGCCGGGTAGAAATTCGCTCCGGCTGTCCCGGAAGTACAAACCAACGCCACCGGTAACCCCGATTTTCGGGCAAGTCCCAAAGCAAAAAAGGCAGCCGAGCGTTCATCGAGAATGGGAATTGCCTCAACTTGGCTGTGTTGTGCAAAAGCAACGGTAAGCGGAGTGGAACGTGAACCGGGACATAAGACGGCTGTGGTTAATCCCAACCGCGTTAACGTTTCCACCAGTATAGAAGCCCAGACGGTATTGGTATTACGAAAGTCAATTAGCATCGCATCCTATACTAGCAGAAGCGTCTACTCATTGAGGCTTTGAGGATGCGATCGCTAAATCATTATTTATCCCAGTGAAGAAATCTCATCTACCACCTGCATCCGTCCTCGGCGAAATGCACGAAGTAACCGTTCTAGGGAGTCCCTCTCTTCATCAGTCAGCGACTCTTCTAGCAATGCCGCCATTATTCCGTATCGGTCAGCAAGTGTAATTTTACCAGAACTGGTAGCTTGAGCGAATAAATCGGATAGGGCACCGGGTAGAAGTCTCACGGGAATTTGCATATCGACCTTTGTATTGACTCAACACTTTTATCCAAGTATGCATCATCCTCAGGATTTGAGGGATATGGGTCAGACCCCACACCCCAATACGGCTAGGGGAGCAAAGGATGTAGAGACGTTCCGAACGTCTAGAAGCAGGGAAGCGGAGGAACCAAGGAGCCGGGGGGACGAATGACGAATAACAAATAACGGAAGTAGGATTTGCGATCGCGTTGATTGCGATACCATCCAAGTGTAGTCATCATCACACCTATTACTATGGAGCCAGATTCTCTTCCTGCAGAGCTAATCCTGACGCAATCGCGTCAGAGTCTGGGTAATATCCGACTAAATTGGACTCCCCAACCCGGTAATTATCTGGACTATAACGGTCAAACCTACGCTGTCCTGGAGCGTCGCCATCGCTATCTCCTAAAATCTGGGCGCTATCGTTTGCACAAAATTGCCCTTTACGTCCAATCGGCGCCCCGCCCAACGGAGAAAAGTTTGGTTGATGGGCGCTGGGTGCTTGGCGATGGAAGTTGTCAATATAATGCGAATTCTGAATTGGTGCGTTGTGCTGTCAATCCAGATGGTCCTTGCCAGTCTTGCCGTTACTACGAACCAATTGAACAAAATCTGAGTGACCCTGACATCACGTATCGAAAAAGTCAGTGACGTCCTCCTACACTGTACCCTACGGGTCGGTGTAGGAGGACGTCACCTAGTCTGCGGCAACCGACGAATGGGGCTGAGGATACCGCGCCGGGGATGCAATGCCTTAAGCCAGAGTACCAAGCCCAAGCCCTGGAACTCCTACAGCAAGCTGTCTCCATTGCCGAACGTCTCAACGAATCTCGCGCCCAATCCTTTGCTGTGGGGAAGCTGGGTCATTTCTATGAATGTCGCCAGGATTACGAAGGAGAGGTGGACAAACCGAAAACCATTCAAAATAAAAAGTAACGCTGTGCCATCGGTAAACTCTCAGCCGGTTCGCAGGTTAATAATTCCCCATCTGCCCTCACTTGATAGGTTTCTGGGTCAACTTCCATCTCAGGTAAAGCATCATTTAACTTCATATCTCGTTTACTCACTTGCCGCGTATTAGACACCGCCACTGTCGGTTTTTGTAAGTTCAATTGTGTGGCAATATCTCGGTCTAATGCCGCCTGAGAGACAAACGTGAACGACGTAGCCGCGATCGCACCGCCAAAACTGCCAAACATGGGGCGGCTGTGAATCGGTTGGGGTGTGGGAATACTAGCATTAGCATCCCCCATTTGACACCAGGCGATCATACCCCCTTTAATCACAATCTCTGGTTTCACGCCAAAAAAGGCGGGTTTCCACATACATAAGTCTGCCAGCTTCCCTTCCTCAACTGAACCCACATACTCAGCAATTCCATGGGTAATTGCTGGGTTAATTGTATACTTTGCCACATACCGCTTTGCCCGAAAGTTATCATGATCCACCGTTTCTCCAGAAGATAAAACGCCCCGTTGCACTTTCATTTTGTGCGCCGTTTGCCAGGTACGAATAATCACTTCTCCCACTCGCCCCATCGCCTGAGAATCGGAGGCTATCATACTAAATGCGCCTAAATCGTGCAAAATATCCTCAGCCGCGATCGTTTCCCGGCGAATCCGTGACTCGGCAAAGGCGACATCTTCTGGAATCCCCCGATCCAAGTGATGGCATACCATCAACATATCTAGATGTTCTTCCAAGGTATTCATCGTATAGGGGCGGGTGGGATTGGTGGAGGAGGGCAAAACATTAGCTTGACCACAAACTTTGATAATATCGGGGGCATGACCCCCACCGGCGCCTTCGGTATGGTAGGTATGGATGGCACGGTTTTTGAATGCCGCGATCGTGCTTTCCACAAATCCGGCTTCATTGAGGGTGTCGGTATGGATGGCGACTTGGACATCATACTCATCTGCGACGCACAGACAGGTGTCTATTGTGGCTGGTGTTGTGCCCCAATCTTCGTGTAACTTTAACCCCATTGCCCCCGCTAACACTTGTTCTACAAGTCCTTGGGGTTGACTACTATTGCCTTTGCCCATAAATCCCAAGTTTACAGGAAACGCATCGGCGGCTTGCAGCATCCGGTAAATGTTCCACGGACCCGGTGTACAAGTGGTGGCGTTGGTGCCGGTTGCCGGTCCCGTACCGCCGCCTAGCATGGTAGTAATCCCGGATGCGATCGCGACTTCAATTTGTTGGGGACAGATAAAGTGAATATGGGAATCAATCCCACCTGCGGTGAGAATCATGCCTTCCCCCGCCACGGCTTCAGTCCCCGGACCGATAATAATATCGACGTTATCTTGGATATAGGGATTTCCGGCTTTGCCGATCTTGAAAATTTTGCCGTCTTTAATCCCGATATCGGCTTTAACAATTCCCCACCAATCCAAAATCAGGGCATTGGTAATCACCAGATCCACCGCCCCATCGGCATTAGATATGGGAGATTGTCCCATCCCATCCCGAATAACTTTACCGCCACCAAATTTGACTTCATCGCCATAGGTGGTCAAATCTTGTTCTACTTCAATGAATAATTCAGTATCAGCAAGACGGATGCGATCGCCTACAGTCGGACCATAAGTTTCAGCATAGGCGCGGCGATCCATCTTTAATGCGGGAAGGGGACTCCCGTTATACCGAAGGTTAGCGGGAGGGGAATTGCCGCCAACATTGAAATTGATCGATAGCGAATCATTGTTTTCAGGATTGGTATTCATAGCCGTCTGCCTTATGAATATTTTGCCAGAATGTGTTCAATCTCGAACGGAACGTTTTCAGCGCCACAGTAAGCACATTTTCTGTCCCATTTTTGAAGTAAATACTCTTTAACTTCAAAACCGAATAACTCACCCCTTTGGTACTCAACCCCGCTAATTTCAGGATTTTGCATTTGCTGAAGGTCAAACCTTACCAGTTCTTGAGAGATGGCTGAAATCGGACAGAGTTTTCTAATCCGTCGTACCCAAGTTTCAATGTTGGCAATCCGACTCTCCAGCGATGGTGGTAGCCATCCGGTTTTACGGGTTCTGTTTAAGAAACGAGGCTGGCGGTAACGGGTTTTACGGTTACGGCGTCCCCTTCTTAATGACCTGCGAGCTAAGAGGGAATCTTTAATTTGTTGCCCTCGGTGTGAGACAACAATTGCGTTTGTTACTCGCCCCGTTTCTTCTTGGACGATTGCAAATCCGGTTACTTTACTACCAGGATCGATTTTGAGCCGATGTGGGCGCGTGACTGATTCTTCAACGGTTCTGTCTTGCAGGACAATAGTAAATGGATAGCGCTTGAATACTTTAGCCCTCCCTTTGTTCAGTAATTCTCTTGCTCTCGCTGGATGCGTTGGGTCAAGAGGTTGTAGGTTTTTGTCTAGAACGAAAACTCGCATTACTTTGAGACTCTCATTACTGGTAAAGTTTGCCTCGACAATGTTATCCAACCTTGTTAGGTACAGCTCACTGGCTTAACTCTCTACACCTGTTTAAAACTGTACGACAGAGGATGGTACTGGCACGTATCCTAGGGTGTCATGAGCTGAATAACGTAGTTCTCGTAGAACTTAGTCTGGTCAACTAGAGCCTGTTTTCACAAGCTCCCGCTATAGTTCGCTAGAACTTAGCGGTGAGTTGTTGACTCGGTAACTCATCGCGATTTCCGTCAGAGATAATGGGGCGGGTTAATTATACGGCAAAATGCGCGATCGCACGTCCCAAAACCAGCAAAAAAAGAGGAGAAAACCAAAGTTCCTCCCAATTCCTTACTTCCTAGAGGCAACGTGAGTCTCAAACAAGGTTAAGTTTTGTTGGAAAACTGTGCCGATGTGCCAAAATCATGCTATTTATTAGGCTGATAGTCGATGCTCATCAACGTCAACCTGCAACTGGCGACAGGGAATTTTTTCAATCTTGATGGCTTGACCCAGATAAGGTGATAAGACTTCTAGCTGAGCCTCCGATGCCGCTTCAAATAGTACGCGATCGCCGGGAAAAACAACACGCTCGAAACTGTAAGCGCCGGGATTGCCCATCCGAATCACTTGCAGGGAGCTAGTTGTATTGGCATAGCTACAAAGACATTGAGCAGAAGCACTCGTCGGTTGTGAAGGAATGGCTGATGTAATCATGGGTCTTAGGTGTTCTTAACTAACAGATCAAAGGTGATTGACTTCCTCTATTTTAATTTTTACAAACTTAAGTTTAAGCTTGTTGAAAATAATCCTTAAATTTTTGATAAATTTTTGTATATTGTTACACATTGATACAAAAAACAGACTGAAAAACGAGTGTTCTGTCAATCTAACGGCGAGGGGTTGACTTTACCGATACTCTGTGGATTTAAGCGTTGGTACAATTTTGGAGGTAGTCGTCTGTCATGTCCATCCAAGTCTCTTGTTCTGATACCACCTTACGTTCATTGTCTTTTTCAGAATCAAAAGTTCCATTATCCAGTTTATCTTGGTAATCTCCGTTCATGAAATTAACAATTTCGTAACCTTCATTTATGAACATAACCAATTCTTCTTCAGCAGCGTTCTTTGATTTCTTTAATCTCATAGATAGTTAATCGTAACTGCCATCCTCTATCCCCTTGCCTTGTCCGGCAGAGAGGTTATTTATTTTATGCTTCTTGCTCAACTAGCTAGTCCTCTATCAATTCAATCAGGACATCAGACACGGATATGCTGAACAAAGGGTAGAAGTCTTACACAACCCCTCGCAGCTTGCGAGAATGCTCGACTAAACTCTCAGCAAACTCATCTAAACGCTTCGAGAGTTTCTCATCTAAAAGCTTGCCATCCTCACCAAAGGCTTGCCACGCCCGACCAAAGGCGATTTGCTCTGGAATCACCCAACCATGAACCCAACGTATGATCAGCCGTAGTTCATTGAGGGCATTACTGTTAGCTTGACCGCCTAACACACTCAGCAGACCAGTCACTTTACCCGATAAATGGTCAAATGTCATCAAATCCAGGGCATTTTTAAGTACCCCACTCACGCCCCCATGATATTCCGGTGTGACCAAAATTAAGCCATCGGCTTCCTGTACCGTTTCTCGTAACCGGACGACATCAGGATAACCGGGATAGTCATCGCTACCGATACAAAACGGTAACTGCATCTGTCGCAGGTCAAGGATTTCTGTGGATGCGCCCAAGGCTTGCACACGCTGAATGGCTAAGGTTAAGGCTTGATAGCTATAGGATTTAGCTCGCAGGCTACCATTAATGCCAACAATTTTTACCATGTCTTGCCAATTAATACCCTTTCATACAAAATACCTTAGTTCACTTGTTCCCGACACCCCACACCCTACACCTTGCCTTTAGTTTTGAGACTTTTGAGCAAAACACCATTGAATCCTGCCCAAGCTACGGCTAGATTGGAGTAACGCTAAACTAGAAGTTGGTAAGCAGTTGAAAGTGCCACGTCACGCCTTGGCAGCATAACGCTGCGAGTTAATAGACAGGACTAACAAGGGAAATTTGGATGAACAACAGTTCCTGGATGAGATCATGGATGGGACATGAACCGCGTAGAGGTTCAACGGGTAAGCCAAAGCAGCCACAGATTAAACCTCGTTATTGGTGGCGTATGGTAACCAGCTTAGTGATCGTTCAAGGTGTGATCCTGGGTGTCCCTGCCCAAGCGCAACAACAGACAGAGCCAAAACCATCGCTAAGCTATGGGCAGCTTTTGCGGAAAATTGATCAGTGCACTGTGCCACCCCCATCCCCAGCTGAAGATACCCCACCGAGTCAGACATCGAAAGCGGATTGTGATATCAAAAAAGTCGAACTTGACTCAGCCCGTAATGTTGCCAGAGTCTACTTAGCCGGACAGGAAGACTCTGAACCTCCTCAAGAGGTCATGCTACTGGAGCAAAATGGCGAACTGATTGGGAAACTGCGGAACACCGATATTCCCTTGGATGTGACGCCAACCACAAATAATTCCGCCGCCTTAGGGTTGGTGATGCAGTTATTTTTGCTCTTACTTTTGCTAGCCGGACTGATGATGATTCTGCGCCGCTCGGCGAGTAGTTCGGGTCAAGCGTTAAACTTTGGCAAATCCCGCGCTCGCTTTCAGATGGAAGCGAAAACAGGCATACAGTTTGATGATGTCGCTGGGATTGAAGAAGCTAAAGAAGAATTGCAAGAAGTCGTCACGTTTCTCAAACAACCGGAACGGTTTACCGCCATCGGCGCTCGTATCCCTAAAGGGGTTCTGTTAGTCGGTCCTCCGGGTACAGGAAAAACGCTCTTGGCAAAAGCTATAGCGGGAGAAGCGGGTGTTCCTTTCTTTAGTATCTCTGGCAGTGAGTTTGTGGAGATGTTTGTCGGGGTGGGCGCCTCGCGGGTGCGGGATTTATTCAAAAAAGCCAAAGAAAATGCTCCCTGCTTGATCTTCATTGATGAAATCGACGCCGTTGGCAGACAACGGGGTGCGGGTATCGGTGGGGGTAACGATGAGCGAGAGCAAACCCTCAACCAGTTACTCACCGAAATGGATGGATTTGAGGGGAATACGGGGATTATCATCATTGCGGCGACTAACCGTCCCGATGTTTTAGATTCCGCCCTGCTCAGACCTGGGCGATTTGATCGCCATGTTATGGTGGATCTTCCCACCTATAATGGACGGCTGGGGATCTTGGATGTCCATAGTCGGAATAAGAAATTAGCACCGGAGATATCCTTAGAAGCGATCGCGCGACGCACTCCGGGATTTTCTGGCGCGGATTTGGCTAACCTGCTCAACGAGGCGGCTATCCTCACTGCCCGACGGCGTAAGGAGGCAATCACACCCCTAGAAATTGATGATGCCATTGATCGGGTGAGCATTGGTCTGCAAATGACGCCGCTTCTGGATAGTAAGAAAAAGCGATTAATTGCTTACCATGAGGTCGGACATGCCTTGCTGATGACCATACTGAAAAATTCCGATCCTTTAAACAAGGTGACAATTTTGCCCCGTTCTGGTGGTGTGGGTGGGTTTGCTCAACCCTTACCCAATGAAGAATTTATGGATATCAGTCGTTCCACCGATCTGGGTGATCTGTACTTGCCCCGGACGTGGCTAATTGATCAGATTACCATCGCCTTGGGGGGTAGGGCTTCGGAAGAAGAAGTCTTTGGTCATGGTGAGGTGACTATTGGTGCCGCCAGTGATATTAAGAAAGTGGCAGAACTGGCTCGTGAGATGGTGACTCGGTACGGTATGTCTGATTTAGGTCCGGTTGCCCTGGAACGCCCAGATAGCGAAGTGTTTCTCGGCGGCGGTTGGACTCAGCGATCGGACTATTCTGAAGCCATTGCCACCCAAATCGATCATCGAGTGCGAGCGATCGCGATGCAATGCTATGAGGAGGCTCGTCAGCTAATCCGCGACAATCGACCGTTGATTGATCGGTTGGTTGATATTTTGTTGGAGCAGGAAACCATTGAAGGAGAGCAATTTCGACAAATTGTTGCCGAACATACCCAACTGCCCGAAAAACAAATGGCGGTAATACATTAGGAAGGCAAAAAGGAAGGCAGAAGACATAAGGCTGTAAGGTTTATGTCTTCTGCTTTTTCGTCTATTTTTAACAGGTGAATTATGTTCGCTTCGCTGCGCTAGGGCGTCGATCAAGTAAACCCAATCTGCCTTGATTACCCCCTTTTGCCACGGCGATTAAAATCGCTGCTACACAAACTTTCGTCCGCCTGCGCGGACTGGATTATAAAGGGGGTAGCTAACTTGGATTTGGTATTACTTCTGAAATCCTTAACTAGGGAGGCTTTTAGCCGGGGGAGTGTAAAATTAGGGAATTTGGCTTTTGAAGGCAGGCATCAGCGAATTGCCCGAACAGTTAAAGTCTACTGCAGCAATAACGCTCCTTATTTTGATGCTGTTTGCTGTCGGTACATTTCCCGGAGAACTAAGGCGGGGTCAATATAGTTGTCGGTGTACTTTAAGCCCCAATGCAAATGAGGACCCGTGGTGCGCCCTGTCATTCCCACGCGACCAATTCGGGTGCCGGTGGGTATCTGTTGACCTTTCCAGATTTGAATCCCGCCACTGCGATCGCTCAAATACACACCTTGGCTATCTGTTTCCACATGACCTTTGAGGTGACAGTAGATATGCTTCCACTCACCGGATTGGATGGTGATAGAGGTGCCACAGGCGGTATTATCGGAGAGGGATACTACCTGACCTGCCCACCAGTTGCGAATGTAACTGCCTTCAGGTGCGGCGATGTCTAAGCCTCGATGAAATTCTGTACCCGATCCACGGGGAGAACGACGGTAGCCGTAGGGAGAGGTATAAGCCTGAAAATTCTCAACGGGAAATGAACCTCCCTGCCAATAAGTGTTAGTTGTTATCTGAGTAGGTGTAACCTCTGAGGCGGTAACTCGGTTTTGGGTGATTACTCCCCAGAGGATTAAACTGATTAAACTTAGTCCCGCTAACAGGAGAAAGCGTTTTACGGCTGTCTTGTGTTTGTTGTGTCGTTGGCGTGGAAACACTCCTGACATTTCCTCACTCCTCGATGGGATAAACGAACAAATAAACTACTCAGGTTTGCCTAGCGGCTGAAACCTGAGTTTTCAGTAGCCCTGAAATCATCAAACAAGCTTTGCTGAACATATTTAGCAGTTCGGTTTAACTCGCACGATAACCCCGTGCCTCTAGGCTGGTTTATAGAC
>NZ_JAVJZI010000013.1:0-14071 GCF_040223135.1 Coleofasciculus sp. G3-WIS-01 | reverse complement strand
ATAAACGGACGTGGAGAGGGTGTAAGACCTCATTTGGAGGCAACCTTCAGCGAAGCGTCAACCCCAATCAGCGACCACCCCGGCTAAAGGTGGCGTGGTGAGGAATCCCCCGCGCTCTTTAGCCGGGGGAGGATGTCAATATCGCCAACCCGTGACGAATTTGAGGGTATGGGATTTAACGACGGGAACGCTGAAAGCCGAAGGACGTGTGTCTTCGACGAGAAACTCTTTTGGGTATAATACCCTTGTTCTGAGTCGCGATCGCATTATTGGCAGTACCGATGAAGGGCTTAAAGTGTGGAATTTACAAACAGCGGAGCTAGAAGCCACCTTAGAGCATGAAAAAATGAGTGATTTGGTGGTTAGTTCAGATGGCAAAATCTTAGCTGGAATAACCGAGAGTTCAGAGAATCAAGAGTCCAAAATTAAAGTCTTGCGGCGTCCCTAAACCTGATATCTCCATCTAAATCATATCAAATTAGTTGGGGAGTTTGTCCTACTGGCAATCACCCAAACTATTATCAACGCAATATAGCTTAAAGTTCATCAAATGAATCAAGCTAAAGCCTCTCGCCTTCAAAATTGATGAACCTGAGCAAGAAGTAAATTGTCTACGACGCCTACGTGAACTGCTGACTCAGCACTACAGGGTTGTGAACCGTGATTTTTTTCTTTTGAATAGAAATCATTTTATCGGTTCGCAGATCCCCCAGTAGACGAGTGACGGTTACTCGTGTGGAGCCAATCGCTTCCGCGATCGCTTGATGGGAAAGCTTCAGGTCAATGGTAATCCCATCCTTGCCAGGAACGCCGAAGTCACGACAGAGAATCAATAAAAAACTGACCAAGCGAGATCCCATATCCCGGTGAGCCAATGTCTCGATCATCATTTCCGTCTGTAAAATCCGCGAGGACAATCCCTGTAGCATCAACATCGATAGCTCTGGGTTGTCCTTGAGCGCTTGCTCTACCTGATCAATCGGAGCCGAAAGCAATTCAACTGGGGTAAACGCCACCGCATGGTAAAAACGATCAGAGCGGTGACCTGTAATCAAGGACAATACCCCAAAGACACTATTTTCCCGCAACAAGGCAACTGTAATTTCTTCCCCTGCTTCATAAACCCGGGAAAGCTTCACAGCTCCTTTGATTAAAAAGTAGACCCGTTCAGCGGGATCTCCGGGAAAAAAAATAGTTTTGCCCCGCTCAAAGGTTTCAACAACGGGAGGAAATGAGCTTCCGCCGATTTGACGGAACACAGCAGCCAACGGTCTATCTTGCATTACGACCATATCTATTACCCTTGCGCCAAAGCCTTATTGACTTCTAAGTGGTCGCCGATGAAGCTTGAGACTCCAAAATCGGCTCAATGAACGATCCCTATATTGTATTCAAGAATACTTAATCTGAGTCCCAATAGGTTTTTTGTACCAATTGTTACATAATGAAGTGAGATGTCAACGGACATCTGACGAGTTGAGTTGATAGTTAACGGTTTGGCGTTATCATACAACGAACATCGCACCTAACGGTTATTTTTTTACGAATTGTTCTATTGTCTTGAAGAATTAAGATACCTATGCTGAATTTGACTGGAAAGAATGCCCTAGTGACTGGGATTGCCAACAATCGATCAATCGCCTGGGGCATTGCCCAACAGTTGCACCAAGCTGGCGCCGAGTTGGGGGTCACTTATTTACCCGATGACAAGGGGCGCTTTGAGAAGAAAGTTGGAGAGTTGGTAGAACCCCTAAAGCCCAGTGTCTTCTTACCCTGTAACGTCCAAGATGATGCCCAAATCGATGCCACCTTTGAGGCGATTGAGAAGCAGTGGGGCAAACTCGACATCCTCATCCATTGCCTTGCATTTGCCAACAAAGAGGATTTATCCGGAGAGTTTAGCCAAACCTCGCGACAAGGGTTTACCACAGCCTTAGAAATTAGTACCTATTCCCTAACCCGATTAGCCGCCGCTGCTAAACCCTTAATGAAAGAGGGGGGAAGTATCGTCACCATGACCTATCTTGGCGGTGTGAAGGTGATCCCCAATTACAATGTCATGGGAATCGCCAAGTCTGGATTGGAGATGAGTGTCCGTTATCTAGCCGCCGAATTGGGACCGAGTAATATTCGCGTCAATGGGATTTCTGCAGGTCCAATCCGCACCCTGGCGTCTTCAGCCGTGGGCGGCATTTTGGATATGATTCATCATGTGGAGCAGGTAGCACCCCTACGACGAACGGTTACTCAGCTAGAAGTTGGCAATACAGCCGCCTTTTTATGTAGTGATCTCGCTAGTGGGATCACGGGTCAAGTTTTATATGTCGATGCTGGATATGAGATCATGGGCATGTGATATCTTCCCACGGTAGTCAAATGCAGCAATCCGATCCCAGAGACTATCAGATTCTGTTTCTCTCACTCTTCCTGGTATTGGGTATTGGTACGAGAGATTGGACATTACAGCCTCAGTTCATTGGTGTTGCGATCGCGACTTGTTTGCTGACCCAGTATATCAGCATCAGGCTTTGGTCCATCTCCCAGGGAAATAAGGCAGATGAGGAATTCACTCAAAACCATACCCTCGAACGCCGTGAAGAGTCCACACTCAACACTTCCCCAATATCCCTCAAAAGTGCCATGATTACCGCATTAGGATTAAGTTTACTCCTGCGAGTCGATCACTACAGCACGATGATCTTGGCGGGGGCGCTGGCGATTTTAAGTAAATTTCTGTTTCGATTCCAGGGTAAACATTTTTTTAATCCGGCTAATTTTGGCATAATTTCAGTTTTAATCCTTACCAAGGATGCCTGGGTTTCTCCAGGACAGTGGGGAGAGGAGGGCTGGTATGTCTTATTATTTGCCGGGACTGGGGGCATGATTTTAAAACGGGTGGGGCGTTGGGATACAACGGCGGCTTTTTTCAGTGCTTATGCTTTACTCGAAGCCTTTCGCAATCTTTGGTTGGGTTGGACCTGGGATGTATGGGCGCATCGGTTGATGAGTGGCTCGTTCTTATTGTTTGCCCTGTTTATGTTAACTGATCCCCGCTCCATTCCCAATGCTAGGGTGAGTCGTTTACTCTGGGCTGTCAGTATTGCGATTTTAACCTTTATTCTGCGGAATCATTTCTTTATGTCTACGGCGGTTTTCTGGGCGTTATTTGCCCTTTCTCCCCTAACCGTTATTTTAGATTGGATTTGGTCATCACCGCGATTTGTTTGGAGGTTTCACGGTGATGGGTGAGGTGGGAAATTCAACAAACACCCAGGTTAATAAATTCTTTGTCCCAATGAGGAAATAATGAAAAAGCTAGTACAGGTATTACTTGCGTTATTCTTGGCAGTTTTTGCCATTATGATATTTGCGCCAAAAGCCTTGGCTTTTTGTGGATTTTATGTGGCGAAAGCGGATACAAAGCTTTACAACCAAGCCTCTCAAGTAATTATCGCACGGGATAGCGATCGCACGATTTTGACGATGGCGAATGACTATCAAGGCGATGTTAAGGATTTTGCCTTGGTTGTGCCTGTTCCCGTAGTTCTAGAACAAGAACAAGTACAGGTAGCAAACCCGAAGATTATCGAACGACTGGATGGGTTTAGTGCGCCGCGATTGGTGGAATATTTTGATCCGAATCCCTGTATTCCTCCTGCACCAGCGCAGTTTCCAGGTTCAGCGAGAGGAGTAATATCAGCAGACGAGTATGGGGAAAATCTGGGAGAGAGTGCTTTAGGTGTTACGATAGAATCTCGTTTTTCGGTTGGCGAATACGATATTTTAATTCTTAGTGCCAAAGAATCGGATGGCTTGGAAACCTGGCTGAGGCGTAATGATTATCGCATCCCTCGTGGTGCTAGTCGGCTACTGCAACCTTATATTCGCCAAGATATGAAGTTTTTTGTGGCGAAAGTTAATCTGAAAGAATTTGAATCAGGGGGTTCTCAATTACTCCGCCCTTTACAGATGGCGTATGAATCGCCGCGTTTTATGTTGCCGATTCGTTTGGGGATGATTAATGCGACAACTGAGCAAGATTTAATTGTGTATATTTTATCCCCCAACGGTCAAGCAGAAGTTACTAATTATCGCACGGTGCAGATCCCGTCTAATGCCGAACTTCCCGTTTTTGTTAAAGATGAGTTTGCTCAGTTCTATAAGGATATGTTTCAGACGGCGTATGAGCAAGAAAGGAAAAAAGTGGCATTTTTAGAATATGCCTGGGATATGGGATGGTGCGATCCCTGTGCGGCTGACCCTTTAACGAGGGATGAATTAGAGCAAGCGGGTGTGTTTTGGTTGAATACGAATGCGCCCAATAATGTGTTTATTAGCCGTTTACACGTCCGCTACACTCGTGATACATTTCCTGAAGATTTAATGTTCCAAGAAACGGGAAGTAGGCAAAATTTTCAAGGTCGATATGTACTGCGACATCCTTACACCGGGGAAATGAATTGTCCCGCCGCTGATGAGTATCAACGCTCTTTGAATCAACGATTTGAACAGGAGGCGCAGACGTTAGCCAAGCTGACGGGATGGCAAATTGGGGATATTCGCCAGAAAATTGATTTTCCTGGGACTAAACCGAATCGCTGGTGGCGCAGGATTTGGAATTGATGACGGCTTGATGGTTATCTATGGGGTGCATGTCAACGCAAGTAGGTTGGGTTGAGGGACGAAACCCAACTTATCGGGGTAATTGGGGTATTGCGTGTAAACCTGACATGCTCCCTATCTATAGGGTTCTGATCTAGGATAATATAGATAATCATTGCTTAAATAGTGCATTGTATTTTAAATCGAATGGTACTGACTTAAGGTTGGTGGGCAATGCCCACCCTACGGTGTATTAAAAATGACGATAAAAGACTATAAGTTACCTCTAATTATTATTGGTGTTGGTATTTTATTTTCTTTGTACCTACAATGGCTAATACCTGAAGGGGTTTTCTTTAGTGGCGATGCTGGATTGAAGGCGTTATTGGCAAAACAGTTGAGTCAAGGGCAGTTTCGCTTTGATTTGATGCCTCCTTCCTTACCTTGGGTACGTCAACTTTGGCAAAATGGATTGTATCCCTTTGAAGAACCGTTTGTTTATTATATAAATGATCGCTATTATCTTACGTTTCCCTATACCTTCCCCCTGGTAACGGCTCCCTTTCAGGCTCTGTTTGGCTATCGCGGATTATATATTATTCCTCTGGTGTCAACCTGGGTAATCTGGTTAACTGGTTACTCAGTATGTAAACGGTTAGGGTTATCCCAGACGATTGCATCAGTGGCTTTAATTGTTTTGATATTTGCTTCACCGTTAACCCTCTATAGTGCGATGTATTGGGAGCATACTCTCGCTTTAGCATTGGCATGGTTAGGGTTGGCTTTATTCTTCTTTCCTCGCCAAAATCAACCACTATCGATAAGGCGGGTTATTGTTAGCGGAATTTTCATTGGCGGTTCAGTTTGGTTTAGACCTGAATTTTTAGCGTTGGTGAGTTTGATTATCGTTTTTGTCTATGGTGTGTCGTTGTGGAATTGGAGTAGGCAACAGTTTAATATTGAGCGATTTAATCTGAGTCAGCTATCCTATGTGACGGAACACCAAGAAATTTTTGCGATTAGTCTAATTGCCACGGTTGGCTTGTTTTTTCTGTCGAATAAACTTATTTATAACCATCCTTTGGGAATTCATGCAATTCAAGTGGTGGAAGAAACGGGTTTATCTGAACGACTATTAGGGGGATGGCAGAATTTTCAGGGATTAAGCTTGGCTCTGTTTGAGTATTTCCCGATTACTTTTTTTGCCATTGCTTATCTGTTGGTTGGGTTGGGCAGAAATTCCCAGAGGCGGTTAACGATGCCAATGATGGTTCTTTGGGGATTAAGTTTTGGGATAACGGCTTTTGTCGGACTTTCGGTAACTCAGGGGAGGATTTACAAGGTTCTATGGGTTTTGGTTTTAGCGGGATTATTGTTTCTGGCTTGGGTGAAAAAGTATGATGTAAGGTTGAATTGGGAAATGCTCCTAATGTATGGGGGGGGATTACTCTTTATCATCCTCGTCTCTTTAATGGTGCCAGAGGGAACGGCGGGTTTAATTGCTGGGGGGAAACAATGGGGAGCCAGGTTTTTATTGCTTCTCGTGCCGATTATTTGTTTGTTGGCGACTAAGCAGTTAGGGTTTATCCTGAATGTCTCCCTAGGGGGTTTAAAGTATATCGGTATTGTTGGCTTTGCTGCCCTTTTGCTGGTGAGTATTCATAAAAATACTTATGCGGGGGTCAAGTTTTTACAGAAAAATCACGATGGTATATTACCGGCGATTCAAGTCTTACAGAAACAGCCGAATCCTGTGATTGCTGTTTCTCATCAATTTGTCGCCCAGGCGATAGAACCGGGGTTGGCGGGGGATAAGATATTTTTTAAGGCGCAAACGAGTCAGGATTTGGTGCAATTAGGTAAAACGTTGGTGGAGGAAGGACAGCAAGAATTTACGTATGTTTGTTATCCGTTTCGCCCTTGCCAACCGCCGGAAGAGGCTTCAGCCGCGAGGAGGTTTAGTCAAGATAGTCAGCAATTTAGGATTGAGTTATCTGAGTTAGGAGAGTTGGGGAAGTATCCTATTTATAATGCATTAATTGTGGAGGAATCGGATTAATTGGGGCTTGCTGCACAACTCCCAAACCCTGTAGAGACGGTGCATGCAACGTCTCTACATTGACACATAAGACCGACGTGCGCCCAATTCACATCGATTCGACACTTTTAACAGCAACCGCCGCCAGTATAGTGCCAGGTGGAATCGGTAATCATGATATCTTTTGACATGGCTAGGTTGGCTGCTGTTTTATCACACACAGAGGCAGGGACGCCTTTTTGCAGAACATGACCCGCGTTATCATCAAAAACGTCTTTATTTCCCTGATAAATCGCCGTTTTTCCGGTGAAAATACAAGCGCCATCTTCCGGAATCGGCACTTTGAATGCAACAGAATCTAAACTTTCCAGCAGCAACGGCTCATCTAACTTGTAATTTTGGCAATCCAGCAGTCGATAAGGGCGCCGCGCCCGGATTTCGACTTGACCAAACCCGACATGAACTAGATGTTGGATATACTCGTTATACGTTAATGCCCCCGATAGGCACATTGCTCTTAACCGTTCATCTTGCCGTAAATGTTCAGGAATCGGACGGGTGGCGATGGGGTCACTCATAATCAAGCGTCCGCCAATTTTTAATACCCGATAGGCTTCTTGCAAGGCTTTAGTCAAGTCAGCGGGTTCAAAGATATTAAATAGGCAATTCTGAGCAACGACATCAACGGAAGCATCAGGTACAGCTAGGTCAAAGGCATCGCCGTCACGAATGTCAATAAAACTTGGGTTAAACCAAGGATTATCTTGAGCGGCGTTGGCTAAGTTACGAGTCGCCGCTTCCCGCATCGCCTTGACGGGATCAACAGCAATAACCCGACCCGGGCGTCGGGAAAAATAGGCAAATTGCAGGGCTTCTAAACCGCCACCCACGCCCACATAGAGTACAGTTGGCTCGTTTATCAGTTCAGCCGGATGAACGGTTGTTCCACAACCATAGTTCATTTCCTGCATTTGCCGGGGAATTTTCAGTCCGGGGAGTTGTAGGGGAGAGCTTTGCACACAACATAACCCCACTTGCGGGGTTTGGGCGACTTCACTATAGAATTGTGCGGTTGTTTCTAGATAACTCATAGTGTTTGTTGTTTGTCATTGGTCATTCGTCATTACTGACTTGATGACGATTTATGCTGTCAGCATTCTTGCTCTGAGGGTATTAAACTGGGGCTGAATTAGTTTTTGCTGAGAATTGGTTAAAGTTTATCAACTTTTGAGTTATTGCTGTCGCTATAACGGATGTAGCTCAAGTCCATTAAGATGAATGGTACGCAAGAGATTAGGCTGGTGGGCAATGCCCACCCTACGGTATATCAAGATCGAAAATCGGGGTTGGTAAGGGGGCGAATGGAAGGCTGGTGGGCATTGCCCACCCTACGGTATATCAAGGGTTTTGCCAACCTTCACGCGGTTGCCATGGCTTCCTCGGTGTCTGGAAGAGGAGGACGCAGACACAGATAGACCAGTGAACCGATTAATGGTACCAGTGCGACTGCCCAAAATAGGGTGGGATTATTTAAGCCGCGTCTTGCCATATCATCGCCCACCAGTGCCGGGAAAAGCAAGCACAATAGGCAAAAGTCGAGGCTCATCACATGGATAAAGCGGCTAGTTTGCCACTGCTGGATAAAGTTTGCCCAATCGCCGTTGAGGATGCCAAATCCTAGTAATACCAAAGTGCCGAGGGTGAGAGCAAGACCTAACCAACGGGAATCGAGAATACTAAGGACGATATTTTTTGAGCCAGGAAATTCGGGATTGGGTTGACGTAAGGCGAGATAGGGGAGTAAAGCAAACGCCCCCACACCAAAGGAGACGGCGGCAAATAGCCACGCGGGGATTTTTTGCCCTCGTCCATCAATAAACACAAAGCAGGCGTATGCTAGAGGTAGAATGCCCATGATATTAAATAGGGCAATAATTAAGGGATTAATCCCGTCCCAATTGCCTGTGGAAAGATTGGTAATCAGGTCAAAGGTATCGGGTTGCTGGGGAGGTGCAAGCAGAACGGCATAAGCGAGAAAGCTAACCCAGAGTAGCCAAAAACCAAGTTGTCTGAGCATAGGTAATGATTTGAAGTGCAATTCCACCGGGTATCCTGTGCATTATCCCATGAATCGAGTGGGGCGGTTGGCGTTTTGGGTTAATACACCTTTGCCAGGAAACCCCAGCATCCGCCAAGAACTCAAGTTCTTGGCTAAAAGCTAAAGTCCATTAAAATGGACTAAAACTCTTATCCAGTCAGCTCGATTCTTACTTGAGCTTTGAGTTACTTGGGTTTCAATCGCAGGCTGTTTAACCCTACAACACCAACAGAGCTATGCTAACCAGGGAATTAGCTGTTCGCCTCAAACTCCAATCCTTGCTTTTATGGCAGAAAATTAAACTGTTTGCTCAATACAGACAGGCTTTTTATCTGAAACTGATTTGGCTGGAGTTAATCTGTTTTCACAGCCGTGTGTTGGGTCAACGGATCAGTTCGCGATCGCTACACTGGAAGTGATCATCTTCTTATTTTCTTTTACCTTGCCATCTTCTGCCCTTGTGCCTTTTGCCATACCACGGATACCTATGACATCGACAACAGCAAAACGCTTCACGATTGAGGACTATCATCGTTTAGCAGAGTTGGGATTTTTCACCGCAGATGACCGAGTGGAATTAATTCGTGGAGAAATCATGCAGATGGCGGCGAAAGGCACAGCCCCTACTAATCCTCGATTTATCAAAAGTTTTTCCTCTAATTTAAATCAACTATTCCTGAGTTGTACCATCAGGCATGATAGCACCGTTAAGATTTGCATTATTTAACATGGCTCCATCCAGTTTGGCATCTTTCAAGTTAGCTTTTTCTAGATTTGTCCTCTCTAATTTTGCCCCACGTAGGTCTGCTTCACTCAAGGTTGCGCCATTTAAATTGGTATAACATAGGTTTACTGCACTTAATTTTGCCTGCTGTAGGTTTGCTCCACTTAGATTAGCGCTACTTAGATTGGCTGCACTTAGATTTGCCCCTTGTAAATCTGCTCCAGTTAGATTGGCATTACTTAAGTTTACTCGACATAAATCTGCGGCTTGCAAATTAGCTCCACTCAAGTTTACTTGACGTAAATCAGCACCAGCGAGATTGGCTTCTTGTAAGTTGATTCCACTCAGGTTTAAGGTATTCAGGTTAATACCCGCTAAGTTAGCATTTTGCAGTGAAACGCCAGGATCAATCAAATAAGCACCCGTTTTAGTTGCATCAAATCCCATCGGGAAAATTGTAGTTGTGCTATAAAATGCTTGTTGGAGGTTGGCTTGTTGAAGGTTGGCTCCTTCGAGGTCTGTCCCAATTAGGTTAACTTGACTCAAATTGGCATGGCTAAGGTTAGTTCTCATCAGTTTTGCCGTCCTTAAGTTTGCCGCCTTTAAGTTTGCCCCACTGAGATTTGCCATGCTGAGATTAGTTGTTTCAGATAAACTCGCTTGGCTAAGATTTGCCTCACTCAGATTTGCCTCACGCAGGGAGGCTAAAGTTAAATCGGCTTTGCTTAAGTTTGCCTTTTTTAGAGTGGCTTTCTCTAAGTCGGCAAATTGCAGTTTTGCCTGATGAAGGTATGCATCATCTAAGTTAGCTTCATTCAATTTCGCACTCGATAAGTCTGCATTACTCAAATCTGCTCCCTTGAGATTTGCAGAATGTAGGTTTACTCCACACAGATTTACTCCACACAGATTGGCTCCAGATAGATTCGCCCGACTGAAGTTATTCCCACGCCACTTGCCACTTAGTTTTGCTCCGGATAAATTGGCTTGGCTTAGATTAACATCATTTGTGGTGTTTTTTCCAAAATCTGCTCCAGCTAGATTAATTCCGGTAAAATCTCTTTGTCCATTACGATACAGACGCCAAAATTCTTGAGCAGTCATCGGTGCTTCTTGACTATTGTCTTCAGCTAAATAAGCTTCTAATAGGAGCATGTCTCCGTAGAGTCCCAAAAGTTGAGTTATTCTCAATACCTTAAATTTTTCAGCGCTAAAATTAGTTATATTGTTAGATATTCCTTCATCAGGAGTTGGACTATTGGTTAAGCTTGGCTCCACCACCTGTTGTGGCTCAACGCGCCGTTGCAAATTCTCCAACTTATCAGTTAGCTGATTCAACTGACGCTTGAACCTTACTAAAAACTTGGTTGTAATAGTTTGCCGTTCTTCGAGCTGTTCAATTTTGGCAACTAGAGATGCTAAATCTTGTTCTTTGTCAGCCATAGTAGAAAAGCTCCTATGCACCTAAACGGGTTTGAGTCACTACTGATTATAATAAAATGAATAAATTTTTGGTGCTTCTGGAGACGATTGCATCCTACGCCAAAAATACCTGAGAAGCGGTAAAATAATCCTCAACGGTGAGGTTTTTGACTGGAGCAAGATATCAGCTTGAACGCAGGGTGGGTTTTATGGAGATATTATCAGTGATATCCTGTAGGTTAATGGCTGAACCTGTCCCAACCCTAAGAATGCGTGACTGGCAAGGGAGTGGTACGAGTAGTGCGATCGCGAAATCTTGATCCTGTGCTAATTCTAGAAAGGATAGACCCACAAAGACCCGATGCTGAATATTCCCTCCGTCCTAGCACAAGAGCTTTCCCTCTCCGCCAAGCAGGTGGAAAATACCCTGTCTCTTTTAGCCGAGGGCGCCACGATTCCCTTTATTTCCCGTTATCGCAAAGAACGAACCGGTTCTCTGGATGAAGTCCAAATTCGCGCGATCGCAGAACGCTACGCCTACCTGAGTGAACTCGAAGCACGCAAAGCCACGATTCTGGAAGCGATCGCGTCTCAAGGAAAACTGACGGATGAACTGAAGGCGAAAATCGAGTCCTGTTTTCAGAAAAATGAGTTAGAAGACCTTTACCTCCCTTATCGCCCCAAGCGCCGCACTAGAGCTACCGTAGCGCGGGAAAAAGGGTTGGAACCTCTGGCTGAATTTATTAAATCCCTGAATACCCCCACCGCCAAACCGGTATCCTTAGAAGCAGAAGCCGCTAATTATATTTCCGAACAAAAGGATGTCAAAACCGCCGAAGATGCGTTAAAAGGGGCGTCTGATATCCTCGCCGAAGAAGTCGCCGAAACCGCTGAATTCCGGGCATATCTGCGCGACTATTTGATGAAAAATGGGCGTTTTGTCTCCAAGATTAAAGACGATTACCCCGAAGGCAGCACTAAATATGAAATGTACCGCAATTTCCAAATCAAGGCAAAGGATATCGCGCCACACAATATGCTGGCATTATTTCGCGGGGAAAGTGAGGGGATTTTAACCCTAAATCTGGATTTTGATCAGGAGTTTGTCCAATCGTATTTAGAGTCACAAACCATTCGCACAAAAATTCCAGCGGTGCGGAACTTCTATCGGGAAATGCTCAATGATGGCTTTAACCGTTTGATGAAAAATTCCCTAATTACGGAAGTTCGGACAGATCGTAAAGCCTATGCTGATTTTGAATCAATTAATACCTTTGAAACCAATTTGCGAGAACTCCTGCTTTCTCCTCCAGCGGGAATGAAACCCACCTTAGCGGTTGATCCGGGATTGCGAACCGGGTGTAAAGTGGCGGTGTTGAATGAAACGGGGAAGTTTATGGAATATCAAACTATTTTTCCCCATACTGGACAAGGTACAAAAGCGGCGACTGTACTCAAAACCCTGATTGAAAAATACCAGATCGAATTAATCGCGATCGGGAATGGTACAGCATCCCGTGAAACCGATGAGTTTGTTGGGGATGTGATTAAAAGTCTGGAACGTAAACCGATTAGCGTGATTGTGAATGAGTCGGGTGCGTCTGTCTATTCGGCGAGTGATGTGGCGCGAGAAGAATTTCCTGATCAAGATGTTACCGTGCGCGGGGCGATTAGTATTGGACGCCGCTTACAAGATCCTTTGGCGGAATTGGTGAAAATTGATCCAAAATCCATTGGTGTGGGACAATACCAACATGATGTGGATCAAAAGTTACTCAGAAAGAAGCTGGATGAAACGGTAGAAAGTTGTGTCAACTATGTGGGTGTGGATCTGAATACGGCATCAAAAGAACTTTTAACCTTTGTTTCTGGTTTAACTCCAACTATTGCTAAAAATATCGTTACCTATCGGAATGAAAATGGTGCATTCCCCAATCGTCGCCGTCTCCTGAAGGTAGCCAAATTAGGACCCAAAGCCTTTGAACAGTCGGCGGGATTCCTGAGAATTCGCGGTGGGGATAACCCGTTAGATAATACCGCTGTACATCCGGAGAGTTATCCGGTAGTGGAAGCGATCGCGAAGGATATTGGGGTTCCCTTGAAACAAGTACCCCAAGCGGCGGATCGGCTCAAGTCTATTGATTTAAAGAAATATGTCACGGATACCGTTGGCTTACCCACACTCAAAGATATTATCCGGGAATTAGAAAAACCCGGACGCGATCCCCGTGCTGAGTTTAAATATGCCACATTTAAGGAAGGAATTAAGGAAATGTCTGACCTGAAAGTGGGGATGGAGTTAGAAGGAATTGTCACGAATGTGGCGAATTTTGGTGCTTTTGTGGATATTGGTGTGCATCAGGATGGGTTGGTGCATATTTCCCAACTGGCGGATCGATTTGTGGAAGATCCTAAAGAAATTGTCAAAGTGGGACAAGTTGTAAATGTGCGGGTTATGTCTGTGGATGAGAAGTTAAAGCGGATTAGTTTATCGATGCGTGGGGCACAACAAAGGTAAGAGATTTGTCATTTGTCATTTGTAAGTTAGTGGGCGGTTGAAACCGCAGCTACACAAACAAAACCCGCCGACGCGGGTTTCCGATCAAGTAACCCGTAGCCTGTAGTGGACTGACCCAGCTAAAATAGTTCATTACCGTAGGTTGGGTTGAGGCACGAAACCCAACATGACCAAGGCTTTCGTTGGGTTTCCTTGCGTTTTCCCAACCTACATTTTTAGGACGATCACGCCAGTAGTGGACTGACCCAGCTAAAATTGTGGAATAGATTGATGGTTAAATTGGGCGCACGCCGTGCGCCCCTACAATTCTAATCCACCATTTTAGGTGGGTCACGCCAGTCGGGTGGCACACCCCATAATCGATACTCTAGAACATTGACATCCTCCCCCGGCTAAAGAGCGCGGGGGATTCCTCACCACGCCACCTTTTTAGGGGTGATCGCTGATTGGGGTTGACGCTTCGCTGAAGGTTGCCTCCAAATGAGGTCTTACACCCTCTCCACGTCCGTTTATAGTCTCGGGATGCCCTCCCGCGACTTGTATTTACATTACCACAATAGTAGAACGTTATCCGAATTATTTGACTGGCGAATTTATTCGCTACCTAGACGGTTCGCTCGGTTTCATCTCCCAGCTAAAGAGCGTGGGAGCCTTCACCCATCGCTTTTC
>NZ_JAVJZI010000010.1:0-12969 GCF_040223135.1 Coleofasciculus sp. G3-WIS-01 | reverse complement strand
ACTGGTGACATTGTAAAAGCAGTTGTTACCTCTGGGAAAAAGGTTGGAACTTACGCCGGGAGGGTTGCAGTTCGCTCTACTGGTAGTTTCAATATTTCAACAACAGGTGGGCTGATTCAAGGAATTAGCCACAAATACTGTAAACAAATTCATCATTCATGATGGTTACAATTATGGTTTTTGAATATTGGAGGCTTCTTAAACCGCTACCGTGCGTTCCTCCCCGGTCTGAAGCTTGCCCGATAAGCGAAGCGAAGGGACACGGGGTTTCCCGCAACGGAGGAGTTCTGATGATAAATCGGTTTTGGGTCTTGCTCCGACCTATGTTTTCCATCCCCGACGCTTGGTGTTTGAGCCGTATCCTGAAACTCTTGAGTCTCGGACTTGGTGCGGCTTTGCTGG
The DNA here is from genome assembly GCF_040223135.1 of Coleofasciculus sp. G3-WIS-01. Taxonomy (NCBI): domain Bacteria; kingdom Bacillati; phylum Cyanobacteriota; class Cyanophyceae; order Coleofasciculales; family Coleofasciculaceae; genus Coleofasciculus; species Coleofasciculus sp. G3-WIS-01. The sequence continues at coordinate 12,567 of NZ_JAVJZI010000010.1, read as the reverse complement.
TGGTTGCTTGTAGTACACCCAACAGCCAAATCAGCGATCGCGCTACGGCTAACCTCAATGGTACAAATTGCCGCATGGTTGAGCATGATCTGGGTGAAACTCAGGTTTGCGGTCAACCGCAACAAATAGTGGCGTTAGGTCCCCATATCTTAGACTTACTCCTCTCACTAGATATGCAGCCTGCCGGATATGCGGAAGTTTTTCCCTTCCATAGAGGCGACTCTTTCAATAATCCCAGTGAACAAATTCCCTATTTAGGAAACCGAGTCACCACCCAACCCCTGAATTTGGGGGACAGGAGCAATCCCTCAATAGAAACCCTAACTCGGCGGCAACCTGATCTGATTCTGGGTGAAGCGGGTGGACTACGACAGAACTATGACCTGTTCTCAAAAATTGCGCCCACGTTACTATGGGAACAACGAACTGCTAAAGGAAAGTGGCAGGAAAATCTTCGACAACTGGCACAAGCCCTGGGACTCGAAGAACGAGCAGAAGCCGCGATCGCGGCGTATAATCAGCAGATTGCGGCGGCTCGTGCTGAGTTTGCCCCGGTAGTGGCTAAATATCCCCAAGTCTTGGTGTTGGGAGCGAATCAACTCGTCGATATCATGGTGGTGAATGATAGCAGTTATCTAGGCGAGGTACTAGAAGGGGTGGGGTTTGAATTGGTATCTCCCCCGGCTCAAAATAAGTCTGAGCTAACCACCTCCATTTCTCTGGAAACATTACCCCAACTTGACGATGCCGACCTAATTTTCATCTTAGGCTACGACATGAGTGTGCGTAAGCAACAGCAAAAGGCGACCAATACTGTTCTGAATCGCGTAATTGACCAGCAAACAGCAACAATTCAACCGGAATGGCAAAACAATGCGATCGCCCAATCTCTAAAAGCTAGTCAGGAAAATCGCGTTTTCTTTGTCACCTACTATCTCTGGAATGGATTAAACGGACCAATTGGCGCACAACTCATCCTGGATGAACTGCGTCAGCTACTACTTTCTCCAGGCTAGATGCTGGGGTAGAGACGTGCCATGGCACGTCTGGGAGCGGGGGTAGAGACGCGCCATGGCACGTCTGGGAGCTGGGGTAGAGACGTGCCATGGCACGTCTGGGAGCGGGGGGAGCTAAGCCTCTCTACACTAATCACCAATCTCGAAAATGCATACATTTATTATCATCTGGCTGGGTCAATTTGTCTCAACTATCGGCAGCCAGATGACATTCTTTGCAATTACGATCTGGGCTTGGGAAAAAACTGGCTCAGCGACAGCCTTAGCGTTGGTGAGTTTCTTTTTCTTCGCACCCAGCATTTTAACCAGCCTCTTAGCTGGCACAATCGTTGATCGGGTTAACCGTAAAGTCTTAATGATATTTAGCGATACGGTTACCGCTTTGGCGACGTTGGCAATTCTACTGATTTACCTGAGCAACACTCTCCAAATCTGGCATCTCTATATAATAGCCGCCGTTATTAGTCCGTTTAATCAAATTCAGCAGCTATCCTATCAGGTTTCAATCACAACCCTTGTCCCCAAACACCACTACACCCGTGCTAGCAGCATGGGTTCTATTCTCAGTTATGGTTCCAGCATTATCGCCCCAGCGTTGGCAGGGAGTCTGTATCCGATAATTGGTTTAGTGGGTATTGTACTCATCGACCTAGTGACCTTTGCGATCGCGATCGCGACTTTAGCCGTTGTCCCCATTCCCCAAGCCAAAACAAGGGTCAGTCCTAATTCTGAGTCATGGCGGCAAAAACTTGCCTTTGGCTTCCACTACATCGGAACTCGCCCCAGCTTACTAGCGCTGTTAGCCGTAACCTCTTTGTTTTGGCTGTTCCATGACGTGGGAGAAGCGGTGTACAATCCGATGATTTTGGCACGCACCGATGGCAATGCTGTCATTTTAGGTCAGGTTGCCTCAGCCGCTGGCATTGGCGGTGTAACGGGAGCTGTCCTCGTCAGCTTTTGGGGAGGACTGCGCCGCCGCATTCACGGCATCTTACTGGGAATGATCGGTGCTGGAGCGAGTAAAATATTATTTGGTTTGGGTCAGATGCCGTCAATTTGGATTCCGGCACAATTTTGTTCATCCTTAAATTTTCCCTTATTAGGGAGTTCTAATCAAGCGATCTGGTTTGCCAAAGTTGAATCTGAAGTGCAGGGTCGTGTTTTTGCCGTTAGTTTTTTCCTGCGACAGATTGTTGCAGCCACTGGAGCCTTGTTTGCCGGACCCCTTGCCGATCGCGTGCTGGAACCTGCGATGAAACCCGGGGGAATACTTGCCCCTCTATTGGGTAGAATATTTGGTACTGAACCCGGTGCAGGAATAGCACTACTTTACGTCACTTGTGCGCTGTGTATGATGCTGATTGGTCTGAGTGGCTATGCTTTTGGCAGGTTAAAGTATGTAGAGGATATTTTACCGGATTGCGATGCATCTACCTGATGAGCCAGAGGTTCCAACTCAGATCAACATCGTACCCATGATTGATGTGATGTTGGCTATTTTAGCTTTTTTCATGGATTACCTGTCAATTTACCGCAAAAACAGCGATCGCAACTCAAAAAGCTTGAGCAGTCGTACAAAATTTATCCCGTCAGATTTCGTTATCGGTTCGTTGTCATGGGTCATTAGTCATTTGTAAATTCCTGAGTCAGGAGATCGGATTATCTACAATCTTAAAATTAGGTCAAATTTGTGATTTATTAGGGTTAACTTTCGGTGAAGGACTTAATCGAGGTTCTATCCATGTACAACGGCATCAATCTTTTTGGTTTGACAAACATCGACCACAAAAACAAGCTGCCGAACATGAGAAGCCCCAGATCCCCAGGCTGACGGAATCGCCAACTCCCCCAGCTAATCAGAGCAACAACCGACACAAAAACAGGCAATATCCACAAGCGAGATAAATGCCGTAAATAGCATCGGAAGCGAATCAGCGATATGGAACTTAAGCCGATCAGTATAACCGTTGGCAGGTTACCGAACAAGGTTTGCTTCGCACCTTGCCAAAATGGATAAAAGCCCCACATATAAAGCAGCTTTGCCGTTTGGAGATGAAGAGCTGAAAAGGGGTTGTTGATAACCCATGCTATTGTTCGTTGGATCAGCAACTTGTCTCGTTGAGCGTAAGGTAGCTTGAGTTCCTCTTGGTTCAGATAGCCACTTTTGGATTCGGTCAACCATTTACCTGGTCCTACCCAGGTTTCGCGTCCATCTGGTGCGATAACAACTTTGTAATCCTGTTCAACCAATACTGCATTTAAACCACCACTAATAGTTTCTCCACCATTGGAACTGATTAGAAAGGGTACACCCTCCTGCACCGAAATATAAACCGACCATGGCAAAACTACTAAACAGCATCCTATTGCAAGCAGCACTGAACGTCGAAGTGCTATATGCCAGTGATGCTCCTCTAAGAACAGGATAACTACAGCTAATGGAGTGAATAGCAGGTACATTGGACGAATATGGATACACAATCCCATTAAGACGCCAGCTAATATGCAACGCAGCCAACCACCATCAGAGTTTTGAGTTAGTATTGAACCTCTGGGAAGCAGGATTAGTAAGGTGATGAACAAAGGCAATGCTGCTGTCTCGCTATAGAGTGTGCTGCCGTAGAAAAGAAAAGGTGGCCAAAATATTACCAACACGGCAACCGTTACCGCGAGAAGATTATGTCCAGTTATCCGCCGTACCAAGATATACATCAACGGTCCCACCAAACTGAATAACGTTGTGGTCAGTAACTGGGTGGCAATTAAATTTTCTTGAGTAACTAGGCGAAATAAAGCTAGGATTAAGACAAAACCTAGGGTTCGACGTGATTGGAATTCGTATTCACCATGAAGTAACTCACCAGCTAAACGGTAGTATTCCTGCTCGTCGGCATCGAGGAATTTTGCTTCCACAACTGGATTTAAGGCTAAACTTGCTCCTAGATGCACAATGACAGCCATAGTAAGCAAAGTAAGCAAAACATGCCGTGGACGACTTAGTTGGTTGAGGATCATGCGTTTTTAATAAAGAAATCTTATTGAGTTGTGACAAGAGTAATATATAGTCGTGGAGAAATTTATGCTGTGATACAGACTACATTATTAATGCGGTCATTTCAGCCTCTCTTAGGGTTTCGATAAATTATTTGCCACTCTGATTCAGGTACAATGCTGGCAGCTAATCCAACGATGAGTTATGACCAGTTACCAATTTCCAGAGAAATTCTGGTGGGGAAGCGCCACTGCTTCCTATCAAATCGAAGGTGCCGTAAACGAAGGTGGGCGTAAACCGAGTGTCTGGGATACGTTTAGCGCTACCCCTGGACGTACCCTTAATGGTGATACGGGTGCTATTGCTTGTGACCATTATCATCGATATGAACACGATATAGACTTAATGGCACAACTGGGTATTGAGCACTATCGGTTTAGTATCGCCTGGTCACGAGTTATTCCCGATGGTCGTGGTACGGTTAATGAACAAGGGATTGATTTTTATAAGCGTTTGGTGGATTGCTTGCGGGATAAGGGGATTACGCCCCACGCTACCTTATTTCACTGGGATTCCCCCCAGGCGTTAGAAGATGCCTATGGTTCCTGGCAAAGTCGGCAAATGGCAATCGATTATGCTGACTATGTTACCGCCGTTGTCAGTCGATTAGGCGATCGCATTACTCATTGGATGACTCTTAATGAAATACCCTGCTTTACTCACTGGGGTTATGGGGTTGATTCTGATCCGCCTAATGCACCGGGAACTCGGGTGAGTTCTCTCAAACAAGTGTGGCAAACCTCGCATCATGCCCTTTTAGCCCATGGTTTAGGATGTCAAGCCATTCGCGCCGCATCACCTGTTCCCTGTTCGGTTAGTTTAGTGGATAATTTTGCGGTAACAGTACCAATTAACGAATCTCCTGATCATATAGAGGCGACAAAAAAGGCATTTCATACTGTTGGAAAAAATGGCGGGATTATTTTTCCGGCGTTGACGGGACAGTATAGTCCGGCGTTGTTGGAAAAGTTAGGAGAGAATGCACCCGATATTCAGAATGGAGACTTAGAAACTATTCATCAACCCTTAGATTTTCTGGGATTTAACATCTACTCCGGTGATTATGTTCGCGCTGTTGATAATACGTTAGGATACGAAGTTATCGATTTTCCCGAACGTTATCCGAAACTGAATATGCCCTGGCTCAATATTTCACCGGATTGTATTTATTGGGGCATTCGCCATATTAGTGAAACTGTGGGGCGTCCAGATTTACCCATTGTAATTACCGAAAACGGTTGTGCTGTTGCTGATGAATTAAATAGTCAGGGGGAAGTGATCGATATTGATCGCATTCTTTACCTGCGCCAACATCTGCGATCGGCTCATCGGGCTATTTCTGAAGGGTATCCCCTAAAGGGATATTTTCTCTGGAGTTTGATGGATAACTTTGAATGGTCTTATGGCTATGACCGTCGATTTGGATTGATTTATATCGATTATCCCACTCAAAACCGAATTCCTAAAGCTAGCTTTGATTGGTATCGCGAATGTATTAGAACGAATCGAGTCGTGTAGCACTTCTAGTCTCCATTAGATATTTTATCGCCCATTGAGTGTCTTGAAAGCCTCTGTGATTCCAAGTCCAGTTGTGAATCTCTCTCTTAATAGGTGAGTGGAGATTTTATTTAAGTTGTGTTGTTTCTTATTCCAGACTATAATATCCGCAATAACCCTAAAGATTATCATGAAAAATATAGCTATACTAGCCACCATAACCCTCGCTGCCACATCTGGCACAGTTATCGGGACTATGCAATCTGCCTTGGCTTTAACGTGGAACTGGAATTATTCGGGTAATGGTATAACAGCAAGCGGTACTTTCATCACGAATAAAACCCCGGACGAGTTAGGTTTTTACCAAATTTATGAAATTACGGGTACGCGAAATGGAGAAACAATTACGGGTTTGCAACCTGATGGAACCGCAATACCAGGAAACGAACCCTTCCACGTTGACAATTTAATTCGTTTAAATACTCCTCAGTTAACAGGTGATGGTTTTGGGTATGTTACATCAGAGGGAAACTATGTTAGTCCATTTTTTGCTAGTTTTTTACCTACACCCAGTTATTTAGAAGTTTTTTCGGCACCACCACTCACACCAGGGTTTGAAAATTTAGGGGCGGAAGATAGTGAGTTACCTATTAGTTTTTCTGCCACCCCAATTGCTGTCCCCGAACCCACCTCCATTCTTGGCTTACTCGCTCTCGGTACTCTCGGTGTTAGTTCTCTATTAAATAAGACAAAAGCGGGATGACAGCCAATTCTCAGAACTTAATTTCAGTGTTACGTCACGGTTTGATCGTCTCTTGTCAAGCCCCCGTTGACTCGCCTCTCCATGATCCATTGGTAATTGCGGCTATGGCACAAGCCTCTGTGAATCAGGGCGCTGTTGGGGTGCGAATTGATACCCCTGCCCATATTCAAGCGGTGCGGAAACAATGTCCGAAAACGCCGATTATTGGGTTGTGGAAACAGCAGATACCCGGATCTGAGGTTTACATTACGCCTCAATTTAATCATGCCCATGCGATCGCGTCAGCTGGGGCTGATATTATTGCTCTTGATGCGACGTTACGACAACGCCCTGGTGGGGAAACCCTCTCTGAATTAATTCCCCGAATTCACGAGGAACTAGGGAAACCAGTTATGGCGGATATCGATACGATTGAAAGCGCAACCGCCGCCGTGAAAGCTGGGGCTGATTTTGTGGGAACAACTCTTTATGGTTACACTGCCTCCACCCAACACCTTCAGCCACCAGGATTTGAACTCTTATCCCAAATCGTCGAACAGTTAGGAGTGCCAACCATCTGTGAAGGGGGGATTGCCTCGCCCCAGATGGCACAACAAGCCCTCCAGCTAGGCGCTGATGCTGTGGTGGTGGGAACAGCGATTACGGGAATTGATTGGCAGGTTAAAGCTTATCAAAAGGCGATGAGGGATGGTTATGAATTATGAATAATGAATTTAAATTTCCTATTTTATCGGATTTACGGTAAAATAATAGGTTTTTTTCGGGTATTCCTATTGCCCATGCGATCGCAAAAGTGAAAAAATGTAAACAGAGCGGTAGTCCGTGACTAGGGGTATTTAGGGTTCAGGTGCGGAACATTCCCAGGTTCAGCGAAGGGTGGTGGCGATTGGCAGATAGACTTGCGATCGCTCAACCAGGTACTGACCAAGATTGTAAAGAATTGCAACTAACGCGCATAACCTCTAGCCAACTGGACGTATGAAATAGTGGAGGTGATGGTTATGCTGGCATTGTTGATTTTAATTGCCTACCTGACAGGTTCTGCAATTTTTCTGGATGTTTTGTTTAAAGAAGAATTAGAACAGTTGTGAACTACATACACTATACCCAGAGGGTATAGTGTAGGCTTCGCGTCTCATTCGCCGATGCATCAATACCCGAAAGTATCATACTATAAGACGGCGGCGGGGTAGTTTGTCTTTCATTCAAGAAACGGGCTTCCCTGCTCCCAGACGCGCCATGGCGCGTCTCTACATTGCTCCCAGACGCGCCATGGCGCGTCTCTACATTGCTCCCAGACGCGCCATGGCGCTTAAGTTGACACCAATGGGCACAGAAGAGCCCCTACAGGTAGCGCCTGTGCCGTCAAGAAAGCGTAAGTCCTATAAGAGTTGTTTAAACTGTTCCTGAAAAGCATTTCGGCTAAATTTAGCCAGACATTGTTCTCGCAACCACTCCCCGTCGCAGCGCTGATCATCTCCTTTAAGGATTTCAATACATGCAGTAGCTACCGCTTCGGGATCACGGTGGGGTACTCGCCAGCCTAAACGTCCATCCTGTAAGGGATCAGCAGATCCATCGGCATCCCCAGCTAATACAGGTTTACCACATGCCATGGCTTCTAGATAGACGATACCAAAGCCTTCTTGAGAGGGCATGATATAAGCATCAGCTATGCGGTAATGTTCAACTAAGTCACTGGTGGGAACGAACCCGGCAAAAACGACGCGATCGCAAACACCGAGATCTTGAGTCAGTTGTGCTAATCTAGGCTGATCATCACCGCGCCCAATGACTAAATATTTCACCTCTGGGAAAACCGCCGTGATTTTGGGGAGGGCGCGAATCGTTACATCCACTCCCTTATAAATATCCCCTGACCATAGACGTGCTACAGTCATTAATACTTTAGCCCCTGCCAAATCATATCGCTTAATTAACTCTGGAGACTTGTCACCAGGGGTAAAGACATCACCATCCACCATACAAGGTAAAATCTTTACCTGATGGGGATCTAAGTCATTCGCCGCACAAGCGCGATCGCGACTGTAGCGACTAATTGTCCAGATTTGAGCCGCACCAGCTAACGCCTGACGTTGGGAAATGGGTAATTGCTGCCAAACTTCCTTCCCATAAGTCAAAACGGTATAAGGAATACCCAATGGCTGACAAAGAAACTGAATCAGAGGGGCTAAGTTAATATGACCGCAGAATACATGCTTTGGACGTTTTTGCCACAAACAAAGCCCCAGCGCTGCGGCTAGCCTGAGACGCCCTAACATCGGCGGTTTGGTCTTCAGGTAATGGAATTTTAGACAGGGAAGATCAAAAGGGTTGTCACATCCTGGGCTATCCCGGAGTAAAAATACCTCAGCGCCTATCTCGGTTTCAGTGTGAGCCTGAATTGATATATAAGCTTGTAATATATTTTTGACGTAGGATTGAATCCCACCTTCAATCGCAAAAATCTCTAGAAAAACAAATAAATGATGAGTTGGGGTATTATTTAGACTCGTCAATTTTTTCTTTTCCCCCGACTTACTAACGCCGTATGTTTAAATTATTCCTAACCCCAATACTACTCGAATAAGTTCTATTTGCCTGTTCGCTGTTCCCTGGACATAATATAACACCTGTCATTGCCTTAGCTTGAAAGATAAACTAAGACAGCGACAGGTGTTGAGTTCAAAGAACTTGAACCGTTTAGAACAGACCCAAAGTAAACGACTTATCAATGGGGAACGTTGCGCCAATACCCATCCACAGAGTAACCAGGGTACCAATCATAAAGACAGTGGTTGCCACTGGACGGCGGAAGGGGTTTTGAAATTTGTTGACGTTTTCGATAAAGGGAACCAGGATTAGACCGAGTGGAATAGCTCCCGTCAACGCAATCCCTAAGAGTTTATTGGGAACAACGCGCAGAATTTGGAATGAGGGATAGAGATACCATTCCGGTAGGATTTCTAGGGGAGTAGCAAACGGATCAGAGGGTTCGCCAACCATAGCTGGATCGAGGACAGCTAGAGCAACGCATAGAGCGATTGTCCCCATAATCACTATCGGGAAGGTGTAGAGCAGGTCATTAGGCCAAGCGGGTTCACCGTAGTAGTTGTGACCCATGCCTTGGGCGAGTTTTTCGCGTAATTTGGGATCGCTGAGATCCGGCTTTTTCAGAATTGACATGATTTTAAATGTCCTTAATCAACAAAGAGTAGCACGTCTTTGCCAGGAATCGCAGTTTAGAGGGGACCGGAGATACCCTGCTTGCGAATCATGATAAAGTGCAGCAGCATGAAGACGGCAATTAGCCAAGGAAGAACGAAGGTGTGCAGGCTATAGAAGCGAGTCAAGGTAGCTTGACCCACACTTTGACTGCCACGAATGAGTTCAACGATTAAGGAACCAACTACAGGAATCGCGTCAGGAACACCGGAGACGATTTTGACCGCCCAGTAACCCACTTGATCCCAAGGTAGGGAGTACCCTGTCACGCCAAAGGAGACGGTAATGACTGCCAAAATTACGCCTGTTACCCAGGTTAATTCCCGTGGCTTTTTGAATCCGCCCGTCAGATAAACCCGGAAAACGTGCAAAATCATCATTAGCACCATCATACTGGCAGACCAGCGATGGACGGAACGGATCAGCCAACCGAAGTTGACATCAGTCATGATGTACTGTACAGACGCAAATGCCTCAGTGACCGTCGGTCTGTAGTAGAAGGTCATGGCGAATCCAGTAGCGAACTGGATAATAAAGCAAACCAGAGTAATGCCACCGAGACAGTAGAAGATATTAACGTGGGGAGGAACGTACTTTGATGTTACGTCTTCAGCTAATGCCTGAATTTCTAGACGCTCCTGAAACCAGTTAAAAGCTTTTGATTCAGTTACCTGTTTAGAAAACATGAAGCCAGAATTTTTAGAAGGATATTGCTGTTTGAGTGTGAGCCAATCCTGGATAGGGTTTAAACTACCAGGAAATGAGATAGCTCTGGGGCTAGTGTGTTGAATACCGCTTGGGCGGAATCTCTGTATCGGGAACACTGACCCGATTTGAAATTGCTCTATGAGAAATGTAACATAACTTGACAAGAGTAGCTTGAGCCAGACGTCAATCCGTTGAGGATTCGTCATTCGTCCTTTGTCAATTTGTTGAAAACTGCTTACACTCTGTCGGGGCGGGTTTAGGGATATCAGGGTGAAAACCTTGCCGTTAGCGGTAAAACCCACCCCGACATCTCCCCAGACGCGCCATGGCGCGTCTCTACATTGCACCCCATCTGCGCCAAGAGCGGAAAACTGTACCGTTGGTACACTTAATTTTCCCAGACTTTGCCACACTAGATAAATGAGAGCATCAAAGCCTACCGTTAATTTTTGTTGAGTTATGCCAAAACGATCATTCTGGGTTGGACTCATAATCCTTTGCCAAATTGTCCTGTTATGGGTAGGGTGGACTCCCTCAGCCTCAGCATCGACTCAAGATCAACAGCTATTTTCCGAAGCGTGGCGGATTGTCTCGCAAGCGTATGTGGATGACTCCTTTAACCAGCAAAACTGGTGGCTAGTGCGCCAGAATACGCTTAAGAAAGGTTTAGATAACCGCGACGCCACCTACAAGGCGATTCAGAGCATGTTAGCCACCCTGGAAGACCCCTACACGCGCCTGCTTAAACCGAGTCAATATCGCAGTCTCAAGGTGAATACATCGGGTGAACTTTCCGGTGTGGGGTTACAAATTGCCCTAGATGATGAAACCGGTCAATTAGCCGTCGTCGCGCCCATCGCTGGCTCACCGGCTGATCAAGCCGGAATTCAACCGCGCGATCGCATCGTGGCAATTGATGGCGAAAACACAGACACCTTAACCCTTGACGAAGCCGCCGCCCGGATGCGCGGACCTGTGGGCACAAGTGTAACCCTCTCAATTCAGAGTAAGGACGAGCAACCTAGGGTGATTGAACTCGTGCGCGATCGCATTGCCCTCAATCCAGTTTATGCCGCACTCGATGCTGAATCCAACAACGTCCCCATTGGCTACATTCGCTTAACCCAATTCAGTGCCAATGCGCCCACGGAAGTCGCCAACGCCATTAACCAACTCGAACAAGAGGGAGCAAATGCTTACATTCTCGATCTGCGGAATAATCCAGGAGGTTTACTACAGGCGGGTTTAGAAATTGCTCGTCTCTGGATTGATCGAGGCACTATTGTCTATACTGTTAATCGCAATGGCATGATGGGCAGTTTTGATGCGTTTGGACAGGCACTCACACAAGCCCCCTTAGTTGTATTAGTCAACCAGGGAAGTGCCAGCGCCAGTGAAATTTTAGCCGGCGCACTTCAAGATAATGGCAGAGCGAAACTTGTCGGGGAAAGAACCTTTGGTAAAGGTTTAATTCAGTCCTTATTTGACTTATCCGACGGATCAGGTTTAGCCGTAACCGTTGCTAAGTATGAGACTCCCAATCATCGAGATATCAACAAATTAGGGATTACGCCCGATTGGGAAGTTTCTCTCGATTCAATTCCTGTAACTCGTGCTGGTACAGCCTCAGATCGACAATATCAGGCAGCAGTAGAGTTGTTAACGGGTAATTCTGTCTTAGCCGCTAAAGCCGCATAAGTCAGAGATGAGGGAGATGGGGGAGGTGTAGGGGCGGGTTTTACTCATAACGTTTTGGCACAAACCGATAACTGAACTAAACCCGCCCGTCTCAGGATTCAGGGGAAGCAAAAATTAAATTAGAGCTGATCTGAACCGTCAAAACTTAGTCGGGGCGGGTTTAGTTACATCTGTTGTGAGGGAAGAAACGATAGTAGTAAAACCCGCCCCTACACAATCAAACTCGGTCAATTTGAGACAGCCGTTTATAAGCCTGATCGATCGCGCCTTTCCCCCTCAGCGCCCCGGTGTTTGCCCCCGGGCAAATATAACTCAAGGTGTTTGGTGTAAAGCGATCGAGGAGAAACTGGAGGCTGTGAAGTTGCCTTTGCCAGTGAAATGTTTTTGACACTCGCAACGGTACAGGTTCTCCCTCTGGGTTCGGTAGCAAATGGCGTCCAGAAAATAAAACGCCCCCTTCCTGGTTGTATTGACATCCTCCCCCGGCTAAAGAGCGCGGGGGATTCCTCACCACGCCACCTTTAGCCGGGGTGGTCGCTGATTGGGGTTGACGCTTCGCTGAAGGTTGCCTCCAAATGAGGTCTTACACCCTCTCCACGTCCGTTTAT
>NZ_JAVJZI010000001.1:0-4949 GCF_040223135.1 Coleofasciculus sp. G3-WIS-01 | reverse complement strand
TTTAAGGTCACTGAAACAGTGCTTTTTGGATAGTTACCGACCGATAACATTGGCGAAGCTAACTTTACCCGAAAGGAGATTGAGGCAACCATACCTCACAGGAGGGGCAACCATACCCCTCCACCCCGAAAGGGGTATGCTTCTTAAACCGCTAACGCGCGTTCCTCCCCGGTCTGAAGCTTGCCCGATAAGCGAAGCGAAGGGACACGGGGTTTCCCACAACGGAGGAGTTCTAATGACACCGCTATGCCCTAACTCTCGTCTCTCAGGTAATCGCCCAACCCTATAGAACCACTCTAGCTTGTCTCGTGATCACCAATTTATAAGCTTTCCCAAAAAAAAAGCAAGGTTGAATTAGCCTTGCCCTTTCTGAGAAATGATCTTAAAAAACCACCTACCTCACCATCTGATAGACTGACTCTTCGATTCGCTCCTGAATTTCCGGTATCAAATCAAAACCGCGTACAATTTCCCTCATCCGCACCTGTTTGGCTTGGAGCGCTGTTTGTAGCAGTTTCATGGCTTCTTTTGGCTTACCACACCCGCAAAAAAACAAATCAGCGGCAAAATAGCCATGTTCGGGCCAGGTATGGATAGCAATATGAGACTCCGCCAATGTCGCTGTCGCCGTTACTCCGTGGGGACTAAACTGGTGTACACATAAATCAATGAGAGTTCCTTCTCCAACAGAAATCGCATCAATCAAGGCGCGGCGAATTCCTTCAGGATCATTGAGAAGGTCTTCAGGCGCTTCCCATGCGTCAACGACCAGATGAGTTCCCACTTGTTTCATTCTACTCGATCTACTCCACCCAATAAGATTTCAAAGACTCTATTTATAGCATAGAGTTAATTCAGTCCTCAACTCATTAGAGATTTAACCTGATTCAGTGTCAAAGGTACTCTCTTGTTCTATGGCACCCCGATGGCTCCGAATGTACCACCCCCCAACAGGCTCAAAAGGTTGAACCTAGGCATGACCACAGACTTTTGACGAGACGTTTGACTTCTCAGGTAGTGGTAACTAGTCAATACAACTAAGCTACCCCCTCTAACTCCATCTATTGATTAGACTAACAAATAAATTATCCTCTAGAGGGAATAACTCAGAACTTGGGGGTACTTGAAGTCGATTCGATGACGCCAAATAATTTAGCCTTAACAGCCCATATCACAGTTTAGTTGTAACATTATCCATCTTCAGAATGAAATGTGAAACTCAAAAATGAGAAAATGAGCCTTAGATTTTCCGGGAGTCAATTATTTGATTTTTGTGACTCCGTTTGGGATTCAACTTTTGTAGATGCTGTCACATCGAACACCACTTTAAATGTTCGTCCAATCTTAGTTTTGATTAAATCTTCCAATAGTGTCACATCTTGAGGTGTGATTGGCTCTACCGAGCGAACAACAACTGTAATAGAAGGGGGATGATAATTCCAATCAATATCTGACCGAATTAGTTCTATATCCGAACGCCTAAACTGGGAATTTTCCACCAAAATATTACTATCCATGAACAAGCAATCCCCAGCATTGTACCGGAAAAAATAGAAATAGAACTTCGCCACAGCAGTTTCAAGTCTCCTTCTAAGGTAGCAAATGAAAATCCCCGCAATGGCATCATCAAGGGGGCAATAATCATCGCACCAATGATTACAGCAGCACTATTCAATAGTAACCCAAATGAAGCAATTAAACAGGAGCTAACAATCAGCACTAAATAGTTTTGAGTTAGCTTTGAATCTTTCAAGAGGGATTCTCTGAGCTGAATAATAGGAATAGCTTTTAGTCCCACATCTTTGAATAGTTGCCAGGTTTGGCTCGCTGTATGAGACACCTTCTTAGGATCTTGCATGGGTTTAGCCCGGATAATCAGAAGCCTTGAACGGAATTATATCTCCAGATTATAGCATTACTTTTGCTGGTCTATGGATGCTAACGGATGCAACCCACCCTAAAGCTAAGCGGCTACAATCCAAGATTTTAAATGGGTGGCTCCATCTGACCTGAAACTTGCTCAATAACCTGCTAATATCAGTTTTAGGTCTTATCTGACTCAATGGCGACCTAATAATAGTGGATGCCAGGTTTTGCTAACCAGAAAACTGCGATGACTTCTATATTTTCACCGATTCAAAAACTCCTAATCACATGGCTGCTGCTTTTAGTAACAGGTTGGCTGACGCTGAGTGGGCTGAGTTATGTGGGGGAAATCATTAGTATTTTGCTCACGGCGTCTCTGATTGCGTTTTTGCTTAACTATGCCGTTGGGGGACTGCTACCCTTTTTACCTCGGACAGTGGCGGCGATTTTGGTTTATTTAGTTGCTGCCATTTTTGTTGTATTCATTGCCTTAACGCTAGCACCACCTGTATTTAACCAAGGACGGCAATTAGTGACTCGGTTTCCCGAATTGCTTGAGCAAGGACAACAGCAATTGGTGGACTTTCAAGCTTGGAGTATTGAGCATAATTTGCCGTTTGACGTGCGGATTTTCGGCTCTCAACTGTTGGCACGTATCCAAGCTCAAGCCGAAGCGATCGCGTCAACGGGTTTGGGCTTGGTTGTGGGGACGTTTAACTGGTTTATCGACTTAATTTTAGTCCTAGTTCTTTCATTTTACATGCTCATTGATGGTGAGCGACTATGGCGTGGTCTTACCAGTATTTTTTCTGCCAAAATCCGTGATGGCTTAACTCAAGCACTACGACGCAATCTTCAGCGGTTTGTATCCGGTCAACTCTTACTAGGGTTGTTTATGGCAACAACTTTAACCTTAGGCTTTCGTGTATTACAAGTGCCATTTTTTCTGCTGTTTGCTGTTTTTATCGGCTTCATGGAGATTATTCCCTTTGTCGGCGCCACTTTGGGAATTGCTACCGTAGTCATTGTCGTCGCGTTTATTGATTGGTGGCTAGCCTTGGAAGTCTTGGGAGTATCTGTCGCCTTGCAACAGGTCAAAGATAATATAATTGCACCCCGAATTATGGGCAACTTAACCGGTTTATCGCCTGTGATTATTCTAACGTCTTTGTTATTGGGGGCTAAAATTGGCGGAATCTTGGGCGTCATTCTGGCGATTCCGGTGACGGGGGTAGTGAAAAGTTTGGCGGAAATTGTCCTTGATCCCACGTTACCGCCTCAGACGGGAGACTTTTTCTCCAATCCTTTGAACGAAACGAAATCCCAAAATACTCTGGCTGTCGCTGCTGATACCGATGCTGATTCTAATATCTCTAGTCAAGAGGCTAGGGGAATGGAACAATCAGAGACAATTTAAGCCCTCAACTAAAGCCCTCAACTAAAGTTGGGGCTAAAAGCTTAAACCCGTTAAAACGGGTTCAAAGGCTTACCTAGTCAGCTCGATTCTTACTTTAGCTCCAAGATAAGAAATTTATTGTCAGGCTTCTTAAGGTCAGCGACGTTCACCTTAACCTATTTAGAGCGAACAACCTCTATACTAACGGGGTCAAGATAGGATTTCAGCATTAAACCATGTCCTACGAGCGAGAAAAACAGATCGCCATCCAAGCTGTAACGGCTGCGGCTCAATTATGTGAACAAGTTCGTCGGGAACAGGGTTCCTTAACCCTAACCAAACCCGATCGCTCTCCGGTAACTGTGGCTGATTTTGGCACACAAGCGGTTATATGTCGGGTATTAGCCGAGGCGTTTCCTGGTGATCCAGTTGTTGGAGAGGAAAACTCTAGCTTGTTGCGACAACCAGCGATGACCCAACAGTTGACAGGGGTGACCCATTATGTTAAGTCCCAGATTGCTGAGGCGACACCGGAAACCGTTATCACCTGGATTGATCGGGGTACGGGTCAAGTCGCGAATCGCTATTGGACACTTGATCCTATTGATGGGACAAAAGGCTACGTTCGGGGTGATAATTATGCGATCGCCTTAGCGTTAATTGAAGCGGGTGAGGTGAAACTGGGGGTGTTAGGATGTCCGGCTATCCCGATTCATCCCAACCAACCCGTGAGCGATCCGGGCGTTCTGTTTGTCGGAGTAAAAGGACAAGGGACAACCCTGATACCCCTAGGCGGAGGTCAACCTCAGACGATCCGGGTTAATGAATGCGATCGCATCGAATCTCTACGATTAGTCCAAAGCGTAGAATCCTCTCATGGAAACCCCGAATTGGAAGCGGCTATCACTCAATCCCTTGGTTTTATCAACCCTTCCCTACAGATTGATTCCATGGTAAAGTACGGCATTATTGCTAGAGGAGAAGCCGATCTTTACATCCGTTTACCGTTTCCCTTGGCGTCCTCAAAACGGCAAAATATATGGGATCATGCAGCGGGTGTAGTTGTCCTGGAGGAAGCCGGGGGACGAGTCAGTGATATGTATGGTAAACCCTTAGATTTTGCTTGTGGAACTAAGCTTTTCAACAATCAGGGGATTATTGCCAGTAATGGGGCGATTCATGATGCCGTGTTAGCCGCCGTAGCCCAGCAAATTAAAGCCTCTGAGACATCCAAATTCATACCCTAGACTATCAATCTAGATATCAACCCAAGGATCAACGCTTAAGTCAGCTCAATCTGATATCGGGCGCAAACCTTCATCCGTGTCAACTTAAGCTTAAAGTCTTTCCCCGATTGACTTTCGTTATGGATGTTAGCAGTACTTCACAGTTTAGATCCCCCTAAATCCCCCATGGAACAAAAGCGAAGCATCCTTTGGCTTCCCCCGTGCAAAAAAAGCGAAGCAACTTCTGGCTTCCCCCGTGCAAAAAAAGCGAAGCAACTTCTGGCTTCCCCCGTGCAAAAAAAGCTCCCGCATCCTCTGGTCTCCCCCGTGCAAAAAAAGCGAAGCATCCCCTGGTCTCCCCCGTGCAAAAAAAGCGAAGCATCCCCTGGTCTCCCCCTTTTTAAGGGGGACGGAAGGGGGATCTATAAGGGGGACGGAAGGGGGATCTATAAGGGGGACGG
>NZ_JAVJZI010000008.1:0-9829 GCF_040223135.1 Coleofasciculus sp. G3-WIS-01 | reverse complement strand
CAGGAATGGAAACTGCCTGTGAAGTCGGTCTACTGGGGACGAAGGGAACTTCGTCTAGGCAAGTGGCGAAACCCCGTAAGGGAACAAGCAGGAAAGCTAAGTCGTGAGGCTTGGAAGCCTACACCGAATCAAGATTACGGTGTAGGAGGATGTCACGTTGTTCCCATTTGGCTGAATTAGTTAGACAATTAATCAAGCAGCAATAGTTCTAAACTCTAAAATCCCAGCTTCAAAATCTAAAAGCTACCCTGATTATCCCCAGGTTTAGAGGTAGAGTATTGGCATAATTGTCTACCAAAGGAGATTAGTTATGGTCGTGACTCGCGAAGTCATTATTCCCACGGGTATGGAAATCCTCTATGACAAGTATCACTATTGTCCGGGTATTAGAATCGGAAATACCGTTTATGTCTCCGGTCAAGTGGGTCGCGACGAAAATTTACAGGTGGTTGAGGGGATAGAAGCTCAGTTTGTCCAGGCGTTTGAAAATGTCAATAAAGTTCTTTTAACCGCAGGCGTAACCTTTGAGGATGTTGTAGAAATGGTGACCTATCATGTCACAACTTCCGCTTCCGTTCCAGGGGAAAATGCGTCGAATATAGATTCAGGATCACAATCGTTAATCATTCCCCATTTGTTACTTTTTATGGAAGTAAAAGATCGGTATTTCATTCATAAATATCCGACTTGGACAAAGGTTGGTGTAACCGCTTTATCTGACCCTAGACTCATCGTAGAAATAAAATGTACAGCACTGCGATGAAATAAATTTAATAAAAGTCAAGTGTTCTGTAGGGGCGGGTTTTACGATTATCCTTTTTGACTTCACAGGAGATGCAACTAAACCCGCCCCAATTCTGGGCAATCTACACCGTGTTGGTGGGCGCGGTGGGCGCACGTCGGTGCGCCCCTACGGGTTCTGGGTATAAAACTAAGCCATCAAATTAGATTAAACACGCCCTGACTTTCTGCCCGGAAACCTTATTAACTATCCCAGGGAAATAATCCAATCAAAATTGATTTCACAACCCCAGAACTTCCCAGGATTTTTCGACGACTTCATCGGGATCAAAAGGCTTAGTCATATACAAATCTGCGCCGACTTGTTGACCTTTTTCTTTGTCAAACTCTTGCCCCTTTGCGGTTAGCATAATAATATAGACATCTTTGATATCCAGGTTATTTTTAACCGCATAACAAACATCAAAACCATTCATTTTAGGCATCATCACATCCAGGAAAACTAGATCAGGTTTTTCAGTCTTAATGGTTTCAATCGCCTCTTCACCATTTTCAGCAATCAGGATTTCTACCCCTTCGTCTTCCAACTCTTCTAAGGTTTGTGCCATTAACAGGCGAATGTGTGGTTCGTCATCAACAATCAGGACTTTTTTGTTCATATTAATAGATCACTTCAAACACATCTACGGGTTTTTTCTTGCCCTTAACTTGAACCGTGCCAACTTCCTTAAACTTAAACAGATTATGGGTAACTTCATAGACACTGCGACACACCAAAATTTGTTCCCCTTTGGCAATTGATTGTAAGCGAGAGGCAATATTGACCTTATCACCAATGGCGGTATAGTCCATGTGCTGAGGAGAGCCAACATTACCGACAATCACTTCCCCAGAACTGATACCAATTCCGGTGATAAAATTTTGTCGAATCCAATGGACAGGGATTTTTTTTATCCGCTTTTGCATTTCAATCGCCGTTTTAATCGCGCCTTGCTCACTATAAACTAACCGAGAGGGAGCGCCAAACATTGCCACAATCATATCACCCACAAACTTATTTACAGTTCCGCCATGGCTAAAAATTACATCAACCATGTGGGTAAAATACTCATTCAAGTATTCGACAATTAATTCCGGAGGTAATTCTTCGCATTTAGTAGTAAAGTTTCTAATATCTGAAAATAAAATAGCAATATCTCGTTTAGCTGGCTCGAAGGAAAAATCATCTTTTTCTTCCAAAATTGCCTCAACTACTTTAGCGGATACATAACGTTCAAGATTACTTTTGATCCGCTCTTCTTTTAGTTTTTGTTCATGCAAAATCGCATTTTCAATGGCAGATGCTGCTTGGGAGGCGAGGGCAGTCAATAGCTTTAAATCACCCGCCGTATAGTTAATCGGCTCTTGATGGCTAATATTAATTACTCCAATTATACCATCTTTAGTTTTTAAGGGAGCGCAAATCAGAGAATAAATTTGATTATAACCTTCAATAAATCGAATATCCGATTGTACATTATTAATAATTTCAGCTTTACCCGTCAAGATTAAATGACCCGCGATTCCTTTTCCCAAAGCCAAGGGTGCTTTTGGGTCATATTCTTGACCAATGGCGGCGATTAACTCAAACTCACTCGTGTCTGAATTTAATAACATGAGTGAACCACTAGTAGCTTTAATTAATCGGGTGGCTTCATCAATAATCAGATTAGCAACTTGTTTGAGATCGAGGCAAGCTGTTAACCTTCCTGAGATATTATAAAGCAAGTTAATTTCTTTATATTTATCCAAGGTTTCCCTTGCCAACATTTTTTCTTGAAGCTCTTTATTAGCAATATAACTCAGTAAAGATGCTAAGGATGATGCTTTTTCGCTACCTCTGATCCAACCAATAATATCATTAGCAAGTTTTACCGGATAGTTTTCCAGTTCCGCTTGGGTTGCTTCACCGAAAAGGAGACGACCTTGGGTATCCTGAATCAGAATGGGTGTCTCCATAGCAGAACTCATCTCTTTGAGCAGAGATAAAACATCTTTTTTATTCAGCAACTTCTTTAGACTGATAGTAACCATCGGGTTTTTCATTCGCTAATAGGAGAAAAAAGACATTCTCCAGACCTTTCTCAAATCGTAGGGTTTTAACAATATTATATCGTTCAGATAGCTCAGAATTCACAATGATCATATCTGGCTTGACTGCAATGGCTTTTTCTTTAAAATCCTCTCCCTCAAAGACTTCAATCACATTATATCCTCGGGTGGTTAAAATATCAGCTAGAGTTTTAACAGTGGAGATATTTTCATCAATCACTAATATTTTCTTTTTTGAACTTCCTTGAGCGATTAAACAGTCGATTTCCTGAAGCAACTGTTCTGATTCAAATGGTTTAGTGATATATTTATCTATTCCTAACCGATATCCTCGTTCGTGGTCTTCAATAATGGATAAAATAATAATTGGAATATCCATTGTTGATGGGTCATTTTTTAATACGGCGGCAACATCAAAGCCATTCATTTCCGGCATCATTACATCTAGGGTGATAAGATCTGGTCGTTCTTGCTTGATGAGTGTGATCGCTTCTAAACCATCTTTAGCTTCCCGGACTTGATATCCCCGTGACTCTAGTTCTTGTCGCAAGAGTTGACGAATTAATGCTTCATTATCGACAACGAGTACAGTTTTATTAGCAGTGTTTTTAGTTGATGAGGGTTGGGTGGTGACGGTGCGTTGAAGCTGCTTAACTAACGTATCCATATCCATCATATTCACTTGAACGGGTAAATCAGCATGGATAGGAAGTGTAAAAGAAAACTTACTTCCTTTTTCTAGCTCACTTTCAACCCAAATTCTGCCGCCATGATGTTCGACAATTTGCTTGCAAATGGGTAATCCTAGACCTGTTCCTTTCGGCTTGTCAGTTAGTGTATCGCCGACTTGCTTAAATTTCTCAAAAACTTTAGGCTGATCGGCAGGCGAAATACCCATACCCGTGTCAATAATACTAATAATAATTTCACTATGCCTTTTTCTAGCACGGCAAGTTATCGAACCTTTTTCAGTAAACTTAACAGCATTAGAAATTAAATTAATTAGGACTTGAATCAGTCTGTCTTTATCTCCAGAAATTTCCGGTAGATTGCTATCTACATTTTTAATAAATTGTATTTGTTTATCCTCAAATAAAGAGCTTGTCGCGGCTATTGCCCGTTCAATGATATCTTTGACCAACAACGGCTGCATGTTCCAATCAACTTTTCCTGCCTCCATTTTAGCAATATCAAGAACATCATTAATTAATGCAGTCAATCGTTCTCCTTCAGATACAATAATATTCACATTATCTTTCACTTGGCGAACCGTGCGTTGAATTTTATTATTTTCGGTCTGGATTTGAGTGAAGATTACCTCTTCAAGTTTTTTCTTGATAATTTTAGTAAATCCCAGTACAGAAGTCAGCGGTGTTCTCAGTTCATGAGAAACGGTAGAGATAAAATCCGTTTTCATCTGATCCACTTCTTTTTCAACAGTGATATCTCGGATCATAATAACCGATCCAAGAAACTCCTCAACTGCACCATCAGCCGAGGACACTTTATCAATAGCCGTGGCTACAGCTTTACCAACACGTCCCTCCGCTAGCTCAATTTCTGCGGTAAAGACTTCCCGATGGTGGTTCTGGGTTTGGGTAATTAATTCCACTAACTTAAGGCTTAATACATCTTGACCATTTTTATCTGTAATATCGAGTTCTCCTAACCCTAACATTCTTAAGAGAGCGGGATTAAACTGGGATATTTTTCCTTGGGTATCGGTAACAAGTAAACCATCGACTAAATTATTAATAATAGCAGTTAAATGAGCGGTTCGTTCTTCGACTCTACCTTCGAGAATTTGATTAATACTTTCAACCCGCTGCCTGGTATCGGCTTCGGTTTTTTGTAAGCGCTTCGCTTCCGATTCAGCTTGTTTTAAGAATTGCTCACGGACGTAAACTTTAATCGCCATTGAGTTAAATAGATTGGCTAAACGTCCTAACTCATCTTTTCGAGTATCATCCAGTTGAATATTCAAATCGCCAGCAGCAATTCGTTCAGTTGCTCCCATCAACTCAATTAAGGGATCAGTAACTTGGCGACGCAGGACAAAATAGAGGACTAATAGTTCAATGACAAGTGCTAAAATTCCTAACCCCAGAATAAATCCGGCTGTGTTCCAGGCTGGCTTGGCTAAGATTGACTGGGGGAAAACTGTGACTAAATACCAATCTGGTTCATCAATTTTGGCGATAGCCAAGTACTCATTGTCTTTGGTATTTTCAATAATAGATTGATTAGAGTTTCTCTGTTTTACCAATTGAAAAATACGTTGTAAATGAGTGTCATCGGATTCTAAAACATTGAAGGTTCCTTTTTTTTGTTTGATTTCATCAATTTTATCTGGATGAAGAATCAGACGACCATCCCCGCTAAAAAGGATATTATAACCGCCCTCGATGTTATCCTCAATCATGCGCTCCATCAGTTGATTTAGAGTCACATCATGTCCAATTGTGGCGATATGTTCACCGTCTAAGTTAACAGGCGTTTTCACAGAGACGAGCCAATCTTTAGCCTGAGGATCGTAGTAAAGTCCTGTCCATACCGTCTTTGACGCTGCATTCGGTTGCGTTTTGCCATAATAGGCTTTTTCCTCGTCTTGGAGATTGAGCTCAGTAGAAGCTCGTTGCACCCAAGGCGTTCTGGGCCAATAGATCGCGATAATATTATCAGGGCTGGTAATATAGGTATTGATAAAACGATGATGCCATACTGCACCATAAGTTGTGGTTAAGTTGTAAAAGGTAAGGACTCGCTGTCGAACCTCGGCGTCGATGACCAGGTTTTTATCAATATAAACCCCCGCCTGCTCAAGGGTGTCAAACTTCTCCGGAGGCTGATCTGGAGGTCGATTGCGGATAACACCATCAGACCATTGGAGGAAGAGCTGATTAAATTCACTGTAGGAGTTAGAATTCGGTTCTTGAAGTTGTTTTATTAATTCTTGCTTGAGTAGAGTATGATTGTCTACAGCGATAGAAGATAGAATACGTTCTCGTCCCCCTCGTTCCTCTACATATTTTTTGACCCGTTCTAATGCTTCAGATTCAATAAAGGATAAAGTGTGAAAGTAACTCCAAGTCGTTAATAAAACGATAACTCCAGCCATTCTCAAGGCTACATTTACCAGCGTTCGCCGGGTGATAGATTGTTGCCTAATAAAGATAGGAAAAGCCATTTTAAAATTAGGTAAAAGTTTAAGACAGACAATTCTGATGTTTTTTTAGAAAGAATTTTTTAACCACAAAGAATCAGGAAAATTCATTAATATCTACATCATCTTGATGAAATATCCGGATGAGTGACCTGTTCAATCTATTTCACTCTCGTCATCGCTAAAATATGGGTCAGCTAAGACGCAGGTCAATTACGTATTGCCTGTTCCCTGTTCCCTGACAACCCCTTAGATGAGCTGAACTGAGGACGTGTCCCCCTGTCGTGGGTTAAATTAAGGAATAGAAGATTGGACTACTGACAACGACGGCTGCCGAACTGGGCGCAAGACTACTATGAAACGCTATTTATCCCGCCAAATCTTATTTATACTCCTCGCGATCGCAGGAATTGTCTCATTTACCTCTGTCTCCCATTCCCAGAGTGATTTGCCCTGCTACTTGGAAGACAGCAATGGCAATGTCATCGATCTGGGTCACCTGTGTGGTAGTGGTAGCAGTACACCTTCGGTGATTCAAGTTCCCATCAAACGCCGGATGTCTGGGATTCCGGTCGTTGATGTCCAATTTAATGGCAACCGCCGCTTTGAAATGCTCTTCGATACAGGTGCTTCCGGGATTGCGATTACCCCCCCAATGGCACAAGTCTTAAACGTTACTCCACAAGGTGTCGTCACCACCTCCACTGCGGGTGGTCAAGTTGAAGTTCCGCGAGGTCGCGTTAATTCTGTCGCCGTCGGGGGTATTGAAGTCACGAATCCGGAGGTGACGATTAATCAATACCTCGATATCGGACTATTAGGACAAGGATTTTTTGGTATCTATGATGTGACCATTAAAGAAAATGTCATCGAACTTAGATATCGGTAGAAAGGAGTTTTGAGTTTTGATCCTCCCCTTGGCTCAAGGACATGGTTTGTAGGAGTGGGTTTAGGGACTTTCTACAAGGCTATTGATGGTAAAGTTTGGACAAAACCTGCCCTAACCAAGTTTTGAGTGCGATAATTATTTAACAAATGACCAATGACACAGGACAAATGACCGATGATGTGGCAATCTTTCTGGAGTCGTAGCGTCTGGATCGCTTTATTGAGTACATTAACCCTACTCAATAGTGCATGTAGTAAGAGTGAGGCGGAGAGTGTTTCGAGTCCTACTCCGACTCAAGCCGCCAGTCCGGTGTCCACCCCTTCTGCTTCTGTCTCCCCAAAACCGCAAGCGTCAATACCCCTACCGCCCCCACCTCCTGAATCGGACACCTATGAAGAAGCCATTGATGTAGCGACAAGTGCGGTTACGATTAGTCAATCGGCGGTGAGTCGGGAGGATTGGACATTAGTGGCAAATCGTTGGCAAGAAGCGATTCAGTTATTAAAAGCTGTACCGGCTTCGAGTAAAAACCACTCAACCGCCCAACAAAAGCTATCTCAATACCAGAACCTGCTAGCGGATGCCAAACAGCGCTCCACACCGCCACCGCCTAAACCAAAACAAGGTGATAATAGTCCCCAGTTTTTCTCGGTGCCGATTAAAGGCAAACTTCGGGGTATTCCAATTATCGAAGTGACCTTTAATGACAAGCGGCAATTTAGCATGCTGTTTGATACAGGGGCGACTAATACCCTCATCACCCAAGAGATCGCGTCCACGTTGAATTTAAAACCTGTCGGAATCACTCAGATGGGTGTAGCAGACGGTGCGATTGTCCAAATGCCAGTAGCGATCCTGGAGTCCATGGAAGTTGATGGTCGCCTGAAACGAAAGATCGAGGTCGCGATCGCACCGCCATCAATGCCTGTTGGACTCTTGGGACATGACTTCTTTGACGGCTATGACATCACGATCAAAGATGATGTGATTGAATTTCGCAAACGTTCATAATTTTTTATGATTTATTGACTTATGACTTATCCAGAATTCTTAATTATAGCAACTGCCATAGCGGTTAGGACACATCATTTATGTAGAGACGTTGCATGCAACGTCTCTACAATGGTGCCGAATGACTCAAAATCCCCTGAATAGGAGTAATCCCGTCTGAAATAGTCCGATAATTACACCCAAAATCCCGCCTAAATTAACAATCGCTTGTAATTCATTTTTGACAATCACTTTAACGGCAACTTCCAAGGATTCCGGCGACGTACCTCTTACCCGCTCGACAATGACCTGATCAATTGATAAAATCGGAATAATCTCAGTTACCAATTTTTCTAAATCTTCTTCTAGATAACGCTCCAAAACTAATGCCAGTTCTTGACTAATCAGTTCCATTGAGCTAGTCATAATTGCCGACTCTCGCAATCGATTTAAGATTAATACCGCCACCTTTTCCCAGTCAATGGATTGACTTAAACCCTGCAAAAAGTCGCTGCCCCGCTCTCGAATATAAGTGCGAACCGCATCTCGCATAGTTTTGCGTAACTGTCGCACCGTAGACACGGGCAAATTTTGTAGAGATAGACTTTGCAGCCATAACTGTAACCGCTCACGGGCGCCCAAAGCCGTCAACAATTCTAAGAGACGCGCATTGCTTTCCTCTTTCTCGTCTAAGCAATAGGTTCGCAAACGGGTTAGAGTATTACGTAGCCCAAATAAATTGGCGACAATCCAATAAGTGCCGCTTGTCTTCTCGCGAAACCCTTCATCAATGACTTGGATATTGCGATCCGTTAAGAAATCAATAATCCCTTGACGCAAAACATCAGGGGGTAATGCCACTTGGATAATCCACTGCGAAAGCTGTTGCGCTTGTTGATCATTCAGTTGAAACTCCAGCAAAATCTGGTCAAAAATTTGGTTAAGCTGGGCTTCTAAAAAATCCTCACGACGGGATAAAACTTTCAGCAAGCGTGGTAGGGATTCTCCCAATAAGTCGTGGAGGATAGCCGCGAGAATCTTAGCCGTTTTCTGTTCCTTATCCAACTGGACTTGTTCCAATGTCAGATTGAGCATCCACAGAATTGCCCCACGCACCCGTTCCCGATGCAGTAGACGCCGTGCTAGTCGTTGCATCTCCGAGGGGGTTAACAAAGAACCCATAATTGTATCGGCTACCCGTTTCGCCAAGCGTTCCTGGTTATGGGGAATTAAACCGGGTGTAAATGGCAACCGCCGCTTACCGATATAAATAGGGCGGTAGGGACGGAATAGCATTTTAATGGCTAAATCATTGGTGAAATAGCCAATAATTCCCCCTGCGATTGGAGGCAAGAATAGCAGCCACAGGTTCGATAAATTCAAAACAGCAATCGGCGTAATACAGAACGGTTGACACTCCCACGGCGATAGAGCGCGTGGGATTCTGTATTCAACGTCAAAACTTGCTCTACCAGGCTTGCGCCAAGTAGCGTAGAGGCTTCAACTCCTACAGCGTTACTTTGGGGATGCCCTCCCCTAGATTTTGCCTTGAGCAAAATCTTTATCGCCGCGTTCCAATCTCTTTGCAGAATCAATCCACACTTACAAACGTGGGTTCTTGTGCTGAGAGATTTTTTCACAATCACTTTGCACTGACTGCATTCAACAGATGTGTACTGGGGTGGAACGGCAATAGCTAATCTTCCAAACTTGGCGGCGAAATGCTCTAGCCACTGTCTAAACTGATACCAGCTAGCATCAGCAATTGACTTAGCCAGACAGTGATTTTTAAGCATATTGGCGACCCTTAAGTTTTCATAGGCTACTAAGTCGTTAGACTTGCAAACGTGACGCGCCAGTCTTTTGGCGTGTTCGGTACGTTGCCTACTTACTCTTAAGTGTTTCTTGGAATATTGGCCCCTTGCTTTACGGCGTCCGGTTGAACCTTTGACCTT
>NZ_JAVJZI010000004.1:0-21334 GCF_040223135.1 Coleofasciculus sp. G3-WIS-01 | reverse complement strand
GTCTCATCCGTTATCTGAACTTGAGCTTGTTCAATCAAACGCCTTGCCTGTTCTGGGGCTGTCTGTTCCCGCTCAATCACTAGCTTAACAATATTCACCCCAACAGAAGCCGACGCTTCATCTCCTAACTCATCCAAGTATATCCGAGTCACTCGGCTGAAGAGTTCTTTAAATTGTAACGGCTGTTCCCTCTCAATCCGGCGACTGGGATAAATCACCACCACCCGCCACGGATAAGTCGGTTTGTATTGATTCAAAAAGATAAACAGTTCAGTAAATAAACGATAATAAAAATTCTCATCTCGTTGAAACTGAACCTCAACCACATAAAAAGGTTGGTCTAGGGTTTCGTTCTTAGGCAAAAACAACCCATCCAGTCGAAATGACAGTTGTTTAATTTCACGGGAGGTGAATTCATAACTTGCAGCTTGTTCTGGAGATTGATTAATCAGTTCAAAGAAGATACTGGGAAACTCCTTAAACAAGCTATAAAAAATCGTGTCGGTTTTCACGCGCTCCTGGGGCAAATATCACACAGTTGACAAGGGCTACTTTGCCATCCCTGACGGGAAATTTTTCTATGATGACTGTCTTGACAAACTAAACAGAATATGATTAATCCCTTTTTTTTAGCATTCCCTTTTCAGGTAAGGTGGGCAATGCCCGCCCGACAACGACAGCGCCGTCATAAAGGGAAATATAAGCCAAAATGCTTGCTCAATTGCGGGTTCGCGACGCCAGTTTTAATGGTTATCAAAATCGTTTAGTTTTTAAGGGTTCTGTGGGTATCGAAATTAAATCCCATTACCCGCCCCTACAATACCCGCCCCTACAATAATTGATTGGGTGAAATGGAGCGCAGAGCGATTAATGGTGTCAATGGGGTATGATCGCCGGATAGGGAAATAATTCTCGAAATCCCCGTCGCCGCTGTTGCGGAGACTCCGGTGTTAAATAACTCCACAGGGTTTCCCAGTAAAAAAAGGATACACCATCAAAGGCGCGATCGCGAATGACTTCAACTTGTGCTTGAATTTGCTCAAAGGGAATCGGATCACGTAAGGTTCCCGTCAAAATCCCCACACTTACCGGAATTGTCCGCCGCGCCATGCGTACTGCGGGTTGATTGAGTTCCGCCGCAAAACTACTTAATTCATCCCGATAAACCTGTAACACCAATTCATCAACCCAACCCCGTTGTACCCAAGTTTGCCAATCTTGCAGATAGTGTTTGTAGGCAAAAGCTTGGGGATTGGGTGATAGGGAAATGATACAATCCGGTTTAATCGATTTAACCGTCTGAACAATTTCCCCCATAAACTCACTAATCTTATTCGCCCGCCAGCGCATCCATTCCTCATTGAGCGGCGAATTCGGGGGACTATTCCCATAATGCTCTTGCTGATAACGCTCAATGGTATAGGGATCATAGCCCAATTCAACAGGCATCCCGAAGTGATCATCAAGCTGAATCCCATCCACATCGTACTGGCTCACCACTTCCTTAATCAAATCGAGGATAAGCTGTTGTACCTCTGGATGCAAAGGATTCAGCCATAAGAGTTGGGGCTTCTCAGCAGTTGGTGCGATCGCGCCTTCTGTTTGGGTTAAACTCTGAGTTATCCAGGTGGGATGACGCCGCGCTAATTCAGAATAAATCGGGGTCATAAATCCATACTCGAACCAGGGAATAACCCGTAATCCTTGGCGATGTCCCTGCTGTACAATTTCAGCCAAAACATCTCCGTTGAGTCGCATAATCGTCAGCAGGGATTCTTGTTTCGCCACCGCACTCGGATAAAACGTATGTCCCCGATTCCAAACCACCGGATAAATCGTGTTAAAGTTTAGTTGAGACAATTGCGCGATCGCTCGGTTAATTCCCCAAGGCGAAAAAAATACACCACTTGCCACATTTGTCAACCAAACCCCTCTAATTTCCGTGATTGTTGTCGGAGTTTGAGAACGAGCTAAGGATGGGGAAAATAAAATTGATTTAGCAACAAGTAGGACAATACTGAATATCAGCCCTAAGGCGAGAAAAACCCTGAATCTACTTTGACGTTTCTCACTCGTCATTCTTCATTTGTTTATGTCATTTGTCAATGGATTAACCTTACATCCAGATACTGTAGGGGCACCATCCTTGCGCCCGATTTAACCATCAAATCTATGCCACAATTTTAGTTGTGTCACGTCAGTAAGTTGGATTAACGAAACCAAACCCAACGGAATCTAGGGCTAAAGCCCCTACTACGAACACAATTTTAGTTGTGTCACGCCACTACCTACCTATTTGATGAATTAACCTTACGCCCGCAAACCCTAAAGAACCCCCGCTTTGCGCCCGATTTTAGGGTATCAAATTTCGTCACACAGCCGTTGAATAAGCAAATTGGTTGCTGGCTTGAAATCCAACTCCTTGGTTGCTCGATTGAAATCCCACCCCATTACTCACTTGCATTTCGTTAATATCCAAACCATAGAGTTTTGCGCCTTTCAAATTGGCATCAAGCAAATCAACTTTTCTGAGAACTGCCCATGTTAGATTAGCATTCTCTAGATTCGCTCTGGCTAGATTGGCACCGGTTAAATCTGCTCCTTGGAGATTTGCCCAATCTAGTTTAGCCGATTCCAAATTAGCGGCAATCAAATTTGCACCTTCTAAGTTTGCCCGACTTAATCTCGCTCCACTGAAATTAACCCCTTCTAAATCAGCGCCCGCTAAATCTAACTCTTTTAACCAGGCATAGCTGAGATTGACAAAACTCAGCGCTGACCCATAAACTCTAGCACCAATCAGCCTTGCTTCAGATAAATTCGCCCATTTGAAATTCACTCCGGTTAAATTCGCATCCCGCAAATTCACCCGTTCTAACTGCGCTCCGCAAAGATTTGCCCCCCATAAGTTGGCGCGTCTGAGGTTCGTCCCACTCAACATTGCCCCACTGAGTTTAGCACCCGTGAGCTTTGATTTCACCATAAAGGCACCGCTCATATTGGCTTTAGTCAAATCAGTGTCAACAAGTTTGGCATCGTTCATTTTGACATAACTGAGATTAGCCCAATTCATCTGAGCGCCACTCAAATCAGATTTGAGTAAAAATGCTCTGGTAAAATCAGCACCTCTGAGATTCGCCCCGTTTAGGTTCACTCCGATTAACATGACTCCCCTGAGGTTAGCCCCACTGAGGTCAATCCCGGTGAATTCTCGATTTCCTTGTTCGTAAAGCTTGAGAAGTTGTCTAACGTTCATAGCTACAACGTCCACTAAGTATTTATGACTTGGGTAAGGTTAAATGAATTCATAATTTTCCTAGGATTCTCTTTCTACTTTAATCCTGATAGTTAATAAATAAACCTTCTTTGGAAAAATTTACGTTTAGCCTCAATCCCCTTGAACTGTAGTATAATCTGCTCCGCACTTTCAGCAAGCCCTTTCAGCAAGCAGGATGGGATTGATCGCAAAAATCGCTGTAGTCCTTAACTTCTAAAAAATTATCAATCCGGGCTTCTAGTAAAGATTATACTGCTAGACTAGGGCAATTCCGGCAAAATCGCCGACTTCTTTATCAAGCTTAAACAAAGCTTTAAGTGATGTTAAGCCTCAACCTTATACTCCTAACAATTTAGATTACACTGCAATACTTGTCATACAACTAACGTTTAAACTTGTAACTCATTCGCTGATATAGCGCTCAGGCAAAAACTATATATATTTAGAACAACTGAAAAATAAGATTTAACCAAGCGGTTGAATTTGACCTGCTTGAACCGAAAGAATTTGGGAGGAGTTCAACCACTGGGAATCAAATGCGCCTAAGTGAGTCGTTGTAATCAGGGTTTGAAACCGATCTTGAATCGCATCTAAAAGCTGATTTTGGCGGTTGGGATCAAGTTCTGCCAACACATCATCAAGTAATAATAGGGGCGGTTCTCCCACAACCTCTTCAATTAACTTTAACTCTGCTAATTTTAGTGCCAAAACCAACGTCCGTTGCTGTCCTTGGGAACCATAAGAACGGGCAGGGGTTTGGTTAATTGTAAATTCCACATCATCTCGGTGTGGACCAACCAGGGTTATCCCCTGACGCTGTTCTGGAAGACGACGATGGTAGAGTTTATCTAAAAATGCCTGCTGAACACCTTTTGGGTCATCCTTTTCTAGGTTGACATTAGGCGCGTAGGTCACCTCAAGTAACTCTGTTTTACCACTAATACTGGCATGCCAAGATTGGGCAAGGGGTGCTAATCGTTGGATTACTCTAGCACGACGCCGAGTCACACGCGACCCCGCCGTTGCCAGTTGAGCATCCCAAAGGGACAGTTCTACCTGAGGCTGCTTTGATGATAATACCCCATTCTTTGTCCCATCTTCCTGCTGCTTCCGCATAGTTTTGAGCAAGGCGTTGCGCTGGCGCAGTACTTGATTATATTGCTGCAAAATATAAGCATAAACAGGTTCGAGTTGGGTCAAAATCGAATCAAGCCAATTCCGTCGTCTCTCAGGACTCCCGCGAACTAAATCCAAATCCAGACTAGAAAACTGTACCGCATTCAAGATGCCCAAAAAATCAAGCTGGCGACGTAAGGATTCGCGATTGAGAGCCACAGTACGTCGTCCCTGACTGCGGAGAGTTAACCCCAGTTCAACAGAACCATAAGCACGTTCCAAGATAGCCTGAATCTGACCAATCGAGGCATCCTCTAGAACCAATTCGCGATCGCGCCCTGAGCGATGACTCTTGAGCGTCGAGAGTAATTCTACCGCTTCTAGCAGATTAGACTTCCCCTGAGCATTATTTCCCACCAAAATAGTTTTCGGTGCCTCAAAATTAACCAAGCAATCTCGGTAATTCCGAAACTGGCGCAAGTTTAAGCGTTGTAAGTACATTGATCATGGTTGACTGGTGATTGGTGATTGGGGAACCCTTAACTTCGCCCAAAAAACCTAGTTTTGTGTAGGGGCGGGTTTTACTAATATCCTTTCTTACCTAATCCAAATGTGATTAAACCCGCCCCGACTGAGTTTTAACTGATAACTCCCTCATCTACCTATTCATGCCTAATGACGAATGATAAATGACGAATGACCAATTACCGATTCTTGTACCAACGAATAAACAGCTTCTCCAACTCAACCCAAATAAACAATGACGTACTAAACCCCAAGCAAATCAGCAGTTCAGTCAGCGTGAGAGGTTCTGTACCAAAGAAATTTTGCAAAAATGGCACATAAATCAACGCCAGTTGCAAAATCGTCGTAACCGTTACTGCCCAGATTAAATAGGGATTCGAGAACGGATTTACCTCAACAGTTAAACGAGTATTGGAACGAACCGCGATCGCATGTCCCATCTGGGCAATACATAACGTAGTAAAGACCATCGTTTTCCAGTGGAGTGGAAAATAGTCAAACGCCAGCGCCATTAAAATAATCGTGACAATGGCGAAAATAATCCCAATCCGAACCATATACAAACCCAGCCCCCGGGCAAAAATACTCTCACGGGGACTAAACGGAGGACGCTTCATCACATCTGGTTCAGCCGGTTCTACTGCTAAAGCTAGGGCGGGTAAACCGTCAGTCACTAAGTTCATCCAGAGAATTTGTAACGGCGACAGGGGAACATCTGGGAGTCCCATAATCGGTGCAGCGGCAATAGTTAACACCTCACCAATGTTACTACCTAAGATATAGCGAATAAAGCGGCGGATATTATCATAAACCGTGCGACCTTCTTCCGTCGCGGCAACAATCGTGGCAAAGTTATCATCCAGCAGTACCATATCGCTGGCTTCTTTACTCACATCTGTGCCTGTAATGCCCATGGCAATACCGATATCTGCTTGCTTAAGAGCGGGAGCATCATTGACCCCATCACCCGTCATGGCGACGAATTCACCTTGGCGCTGAAGCCCTTGTACAATCCGCAGCTTATGTTCAGGAGAAACACGAGCATAAACGCTCACCTCTTTCACCTGGTTATCCAGATCCGATTGAGAAAGCTTTTGTAACTCCTGACCGGTAAGAACGCGATCATGTTGATCCGCAATACCCAAAGCATGAGCGATCGCGCGAGCCGTAAGCTGATGATCTCCGGTAATCATCACCGGGCGGATACCCGCATTCCGACAGCGTCGCACGGCATCCAAAACTTCTGGGCGGGGAGCATCTAACATCCCCACCAGCCCTAACCAAACTAACTCTTGCTCAGTCGTTTCACTAGCATCTACCCCATCATTGGGTGCAGCCTCCAGAGGCTTATAGGCAAACCCCAAAACCCGCAATCCCGCCCCAGCCATTTGATTATTGTGCCGCAGGATTTCCGTCCGTTGCTCGTCGGTCAACACCTCGGTGCGATCGCCCGCCGGCAAAGAATGGCAACGCTCCAAGACTAATTCAGGGGAACCTTTGGTAAACATGATGTAGGGGCTATCTGTTTTCCCTTGTGCCTCATTCGTTGCCACTGATCCATCTGACCCTTGACATATTACACTCATGCGCTTTCGCTCTGAGGAAAAGGGAATCTCACCCACTCTGGGAAACTGACGTCGCAACGGTTCTTTGTCAACACCACCCTTCCCGGCTAGGGTAATTAATGCCCCTTCAGTGGGGTCTCCTAAAATCAGCCAATCATCCTGTTCATACTGCAAAATAGCATCATTACACAGAGCGCAACCTTGAAGTAATACCTGTAATTCGGGATACTCTTGGGCAGAAACGGCTGTCTCGGTGATCAGAAATTCCCCGTTAGGAGCATAGCCTTCTCCGGTGACTTGGAACGTGTGGTGGGGAGTGATGACCCATTGCACGACCATCTTATTTTGAGTCAGGGTACCGGTTTTATCCGAACAGATCGTCGTCACACTACCTAAGGTTTCCACGGCGGGAAGTTTACGGATCAGAGCATGGCGACGCACCATGCGTTGAGTTCCTAATGCCAAAGTGACGGTAATCACCGCAGGTAAGCCTTCTGGCACAACCGCTACCGCCATACTCAGGGACACTTCCACCAGTTGTTGCAGAACGCCTAAATCTCCGCCACTTTGAATTAAGCCACCAACAACAACCAGCACCACTAGGATCAGAGAACCACTGACTAAGACATTCCCCAATTGGGTCATCCGCTGTTGCAGGGGTGTTGGTTCGCTTTGCACCCCTTGCAACATTTCGGCGATGCGTCCCAATTCCGTCTTCATCCCTGTCGCTGCAACCAGGACAGTTCCTCGACCTTGAACGACTTCGGTACCTTGAAAGACTAAATTGATGCGATCGCCTAAAGGGGTATCCTCCGCTAAAGTGAGGGCAGCCTGCTTATTAACCGCGTTGGCTTCTCCGGTTAAGGCGGATTCCCGGATCTGGAGGTTTGATTCCTCGATTAACCGTCCATCAGCAGAAACTTGCACACCTGCTTCGAGGAGCATAATGTCTCCAGGGACAAGCTGTTTGCTATCCACCTCCATCGGTTTACCATCGCGGAGGACACGGACTTTGGGAGAGGCTAGATTTTTCAGGGCGGCGAGGGCTTTTTCGGCACGACTTTCTTGGAGATAGCCCAAGACACCGTTAAGAATAACGATTAATAGAATCGCAATTGTATCCTTAAACGGAACTTGACCCGCCTCTAACCCGCCTTGTCGCCAATCGATCAGGTCAATGACTCCGGAAATGATTGCCACCACAATCAGCATGATTAGCATGATATTGGTGAACTGATCCAGAAGAATCGCCCAAGTACTGCGACCTGCAGTTTCTTCGAGTTCATTCAATCCGTAGTATTGCGATCGCTGGCTGACTTGTTCAGCACTCAAACCCATCTGTGGATTGCTATCCAGTTGGGCAAGCGAGTCTTCTATGGATTGGGTATGCCATGCATTTAAGGGATCAGGCAAGGAATGGGAACGATGAGATGAAGTCACGGGGCAGGTTTGCATAAACACGATACCCAATCAATCATAGTCTTTTCAGCCAACAACTGTAATTGGTGATTGTTCCCTGTTCCCTTAAAACTGGTAACGAACCGAAAAGTGGAACCCCTCATCTTGAGCATTCTGACCTTGATCATCGAGTTCTACTAAGGGGATTCCATAGTCAAGGCGTAGGTTCAGTCCAGGTAAAGGTTGCCAAAGTATACCCATACCCAGACTCGCTAAAAACTGCTCTTGAGGTAGAGGGTTCTGATTATCAGAATTATTCCACACCCAACCCGCATCGAAAAATGGAGCAATTTGGAACGTTGACGCACCTGAGGCATCTTTCTCTAAGGTGATCCGGTCTTCTAAGAATAATCGCACACCATTATCACCGATTCGAGCATTCTGTCGATAGCCTCGCACGGATTGAGCGCCACCAATGACAAATTGTTGAGATGGTAAAAGAGTATTGGGTGTAAGTTGAATGTCAGCACCCATAATTAAGAAATGGCTACCACTGAGAATTTGGACTCGTTGTATCTGGCCCAGCCAGCTCAAAAAACGTCCATCAGGATCAGGATCGGGATTAATGTTAGCATCAAACCAACCTGTACCCAGACTAAAGAGCGATCGCACTGACCAAGCTCCTCTAGGATCACGGCGTAGGTAGTCTTGTCCAAATTGAATCACACTGGTGCGTGTTATCCCATTGGCATCAGCACCAGGACTCAAAGGGGCAGGCATACCCAATAAAAACGTCTGACTTTCCCTAAAGCTAAAACCCAGGGATAGAGCCAATTCTTCACGGGAGGTGCGAATTAAAGGTTGACGAAAACTAATCTCATACTGTTCAGATTCTCCCTCAATATCGAATTGAGCAAAGCGTTCGTCAGTCACTTGATTGCGATCAACGCTTGCTTGCACTTGCAGGGTGCCATTTTTCGGATTCAGGGGAAGACGATAGCCCATATCAATCACCTTTGAGCCGCCAGTGGTGGAATAGAAGTAACTAGCCGTCAGTTCATCCCCATAACCTGTAAGATTACGATAGCGCCCGTTTATACCCAATCGTTCTGAACCGACACTCGGCGGTGAATAGTTATCAGTAGTGACACTCCCTTCAAAGGGATTGGCTTCGATGACACGAACAATGAGAATACTCTTTCCCCGTTGGCTACCAGCGCGAAGACTCGCTTCTACGGACTCAAACAAGGGATTAGCCCGCAGTAGCCGCAATTTATCTTCCAAGCGAGCAGTATTTAGGGGTGTGCTAACACCAAGCTGAATCCGATTCTGAATGTAGCTGGGTTTAAGGCGGCGAATTCCCTCAATTTTAATGTCTTCCAGACTTCCTTCCAGGACAAAAATCTCCACAATACCATCGGTAATAACCTGGTCTACTAGAATGGCTCTTGAGGTGATGTAGCCGCGATTTAGATAAAGTTGGGTGATGGCATCGGCGACCTGTTGCAGTTGTTGTAGGGTAACAGCCTGTCCTTCCAAGGGTTGCACAATTGGATTGAAGTCCTCTGGTGCCAAGATGGTGCTACCTGTAACATTGATTTTCTCGATTTGAATAGTCTCCACGTTAGGACTTGTGGGACGAGAGGGAGTTGGTTCGGGTTGGAGCAACGGTGGGGAATCATCGGGACGTAAGGGTTCAGGAGTAGGAGTGGGTTGAGGAAAACGATCATCCGGATTGGGTTGGATAGTTTCGGGGTTCGGAGGTGTGGGTGGGGTTTGTGCGATCGGAATATCATCAAAGGAAGCGTTATCTGTGGCAACAATAGGGTTGATTGTTGAGTTTGTAAGGGTGGGTTTCACTTCTACCGTTTCTTGGCTCATCCGGATATGACTAAACTCACCGCCATTTGACTCTTTTTCTGGGAGCCATTTACCCTCTACCCTAGAGTCATCGTCTGCCTTCTGAGAGCCTTCTGCCTTCTGAAATTGCTGGTGAGAGAGTTCCCTCAGATTAGGTAGATTGAGGGGGTTCTGGCTCACTTGTGACACAGACATTGGAGTTGTACCCAATGCCATTGGCGCATTTAGACCTATAATTCCCACCCAAACAGGTGTCAGTTGTCCCAGAATCTGCCCCTTTAAAAAAATATTTACTAAAAGCTTACTCCCCGACCCTTTCATCGTTGAGCGCCTCCAGCGACTAATTGTTCTGGAATAACTGCCCCTAAGCTCATACTATAGAGTCCAGCGCATGGATATTGCGTCTGATGTTCTACTCTACTCTTCGAGGAGGGTTTAGCCCAAGCAGAAGCCGCTTGCGCGTCTATGTCATTTGTACGCACAGTTTTTTACCAATGACCCCACTACCTTGGAGAACTTGGCAACAAGAATGCCCCAACTCAAGGTTCTATCTCTGACCAAAGACGTTCTAAGCGCCGTTGCCATTGTGCCAATACTTCTTCTGTTTGTTCTCTTGATTCCATGTCACCCATCAACCCTTCCCGATAAAAGCGATCTAGGGTTTGCAGGGTTGTTTCAAAGGATTGCCCTTGCTGCTTCGCCGCTCGAATGATTTGACGAATCTGACGGTCTACAAACTGGTCAAAGCTGGACTCTAAACCCTGTTGACATAAGCCAACCAATCGTACAACCGCAGCACAAAAGTCGTCAGGATCAAGCGTCTCCCGCTTATGCTGAAAGACGCCCCAAAGCACATTTTGATTCAGGGCATAGCGAGTTTCCTGAGTTTCATCAAAATTGGCTTCTAGAAGCTGTTCAAAAAAGGGTTGGGCGTCTTGAGCCGATGCGATGGGAACCAAGATTCTTAACCAAGACTGGTCTGACGACAGAAGGATTAACACTCTCAGTTGAGGTGTTTCAACCTGCCACGTCCCTGATTCTACCTGTTGAACCGCCCTGGAATTAAAAAGTTCTGCCAGCTTGATGGTAATTTCTTCGGGTTTCATGCTGTTTTTTTGAGAGAATTCCGTAAAAAAATCCCCTGACAGTTGCCAGGGGACACGTTTAGCCATATAAAAGATTCGGGATGAAGTGTGAAGTGGCAAGATTGACGATAGTTCTTGGTTATCTTTTGTTGTTCACACTTTAATCGTTAGAGCCATTCGGGAACGGCTTCTTCTTTGGTGTTGGTATTGCGTGAGGGCGTCTCGCGGGTAAACTTCATCTGAATCGAGCGAGTTTGTTCGCCATCGGATGCCACTGCCATGATGGGGTAGTCTATGAGACCATCTTGGAAGGACATTTGGAAGCGGAAGGTTCCGTCTGGGTTCAGTTTAATCGGACGCCCACCAATGGTTACGGTTGCATCCGGTTCGGTTGCACCGTAGACAATTAATTCAGCATCGGCAACCAACCAGAACTGACGTTGACGAATGGGTGACATACCAACTCCGGACATACCAACTCCGGACATGCCGACACCAGACATGGTTAAGCCAGACATAGTGGGTACAGCCCACATACCTACCCCAGAGGGGAAGATGTAGGAACTGACGGCTTGAGAAGGAACCATCGAGCCGGGAACATGCTGCATTGAGCCGAATAGAGAACCAGCAACGCGCTGAGCTTCGGCTGATTTTGCCATGCCAAAGATTTCGTCGTAGATGGGGTTTTCGGCTCCGGCTTCTGCGGTCACAGGTTGGCGCTTGCTGGGAGGCACCAACTCGTATACAGTCTTGCCTTGGAGTTCTTCTTCCCAGTTAACGGTGATGAATTGGTCTTCAATCCAGTCACTGGGATAAACTGGGGGAACATGTACGGGTTTAGAACGGGCTAGGACTAACCAGCGACCATCGGCACAACGGTAACCAATATCTACTACGTAGTCGCGATCGCTAACGGGTAGGGGTAAGTACCATTCCCGTGCCAGTTCGTCACAGGGATATTCCTGAATGCTGTGGGGGCTCTGGTAGTCCAAGCTGATGTCAGTGACATCATAAATCCGCAGGGCTAATTGCTGTCCTCCTTGACGCCGCAGGTCTTCCTTGTGGTCGTTAGGAATATCCCAGTAGGTATATGCCCATTGGGGATCGCGAGGCATGAGAACGATCCGACTTTCTCCATAACCTGCAGGTAAATCAGGTAATCCTTCGTCTACAGATGCCAGATTACCGCCGGTGCGATCTTCTTGACCGAGTTCAAATTTAGATGCTTCCACTTCTGGTTGTGCCTCCACTGTGCTAGTTGGACTGAGTGAGATTTTGGTATGTTGGACTTTTTGAATTTCTGCCAGCAGCTGCGCCTTACGCATCCGGCTATATCGCGAGATGCCGTACTCACTAGCAACTCTACGCAGTTGCCGTAAGGTCATCTCTTCTAAAGGTGGGCGTTCTTTTGCCATGAATATGCTCTCCAATTTTTAGGACGGTAGGTTGTATCTCTCCTGATGAATCAAAAAATGGGACTCATAGTTGAACAGCATCGCGTTTGATAAAGATTGATGATTCCTACCGCCTTAGAGTAAGTCAGTCTCGGTGACGCATTGCATTCGTCTTTCGTTTGGGCAGTTACAAACTCAGAACGACTTACTCTTTAGGCTTACATTGGGATTATTCCCGATAACACTTAGCGCCAAGAATCACAGAAATACTCAAATCAGCATTTCTTTGGGATCGCTTTATTTATTTATGTAACAGAAAAGCCTTAGGTACGGTCAAGGGGATCAAGACGCCAATTTTCAAGAATTGACGAATTTACAAGCTTGTCGGGGATCGCAATGTCAAGATTCCATGACATTTTCAGCCAAAGGGGATCGCTTAGGGGAGCAATGTAGAGACGCGCCATGGCGCGTCTGGGAGCGGGGGGAGATGAGGGACAAAATTTCTATTCCTATTCCCTATGAAACACCGAGCGAAGCCGAGGTGTTCCCTATTCCCTGACAAATGACAAATGACAAATAACTACCTAGAAATTGAAAAACCCCTCATCTGAGAAATCCTGCTGTTCCAGCCAATCTTGACCCAACTGAATGGTCACATCGGAGGCGAGGGAACCTGTACTCTCAACCCGCACCTCACCAAATCCCAAATCAGCCCGGATAGCCGCAGCGGTGGCTTCGTCTCCTTGTTGAGCGATGATGCGGGTGACGCGCAAGGGTTCTGCCCAAGGTTCGCCGACATAATTATTTCGATAACCTGCTTCTGTTAGGGTACTGATTAGGGATTGAACGGCTTCTGGATTATCGGTACTATCTTGAATCGCCACCCGCAAATAAGCTGGATCAAT
Organism: Coleofasciculus sp. G3-WIS-01; assembly: GCF_040223135.1. Taxonomy (NCBI): domain Bacteria; kingdom Bacillati; phylum Cyanobacteriota; class Cyanophyceae; order Coleofasciculales; family Coleofasciculaceae; genus Coleofasciculus; species Coleofasciculus sp. G3-WIS-01. The sequence goes on along the minus strand of NZ_JAVJZI010000004.1, from coordinate 8,209 downwards.
ATCGGAGAGTTCGCTATAACCTTGATCGAAATGTTGAGCCACCATTTGGCGAATCTGGCGGTGGTTTGGTAACCAATAACTGACTTCCTTTTCTCCGGTGCCGTTAAACCGACCTGGAACCATTAACATTTGTACGTCAGAACGTTTGCTATTGACAGCAAATCCGATCAGAGCCACCAATTCTTCGACGCTTAAGTTGGTGTCAATGTGAGACTGAATAACCGATAAAATTTTAGGCAGTCGGGCTAACGTTGTAGGATTGAGCGCTTGCTCCATCAATGCCCGCATTAGTATTTGCTGGCGCTGTACTCGACCCACATCACCATATTTGTCATAGCGAAATCGCAAAAATTGCATTGCCTGATCGCCATTAAGATGCTGTTTACCTTGCTTAAGGTCGATATAGAGGCGTTGAGAGTCATCTTTATACTTCATGTCCTGGGGAACATACACGGTGACCCCACCTAGGGCATCCACGAGCTTTTCCACACCTTGTACATTCACTCTGACATAACGGTCAATGCCTACACCGTCAAGGAGTTCACTGGCTACCTTTGCCGTTAAAGCAGGTCCACCATGGTAATTAGCGGCGTTGATTTTGATCACACCATACCCTTGGACGTAGGTTTGGGTATCGCGGGGAATGGAGAGAACCTTTAACTTTTGGTGGTTGGGGTCAAACCGAGCCAAAAGCATGGTGTCGGAGAGTCCATCAAAGGAATTGACCAGTGCATGGTATCCCAAGTCTTCCTCTAGAGGTTGATCCAAGTCAGAACTGAGAACCTTAGTCCCCAAAATCAAAATATTGACAGGTCGCGTCAATTCGGGTAGTCGCATACTATTGCGGGTCATACTACCCTTATCGCTAAAGATGGCTGCCTCATCATCACTCAGTTGGCTTTGCAGTAAAGGCATACTCGATAGCGAAACAGCAAGCATTGCCCCTGCTGTTGCGGATAACATGGCGACGCCAGTAAAGCCTAACCACAGCCAAAGCCAATGTCCTCCCTTGGCTTTAGCCGATTTCTTTTTCGGCGGTTGAATCCTCTTTTTCTGTCCTGGGCGGGGTTGTTCGTAGGTTTTTCGAGCTGGCACTTGGTTTCCTCACACACACATAAGCGATCAGGATGGGTTTAAGCAGATGATACACGCCGATGCCCTCATTGCTTACCCTGAGTCGGATTTAGAGCGTTTGACACAAACACTCATTATCAGGTTTTCTCACCGTTTGGGGCAAAACCAGGCAAATACGGCAAAAGATGAGAGCAGTTGATCAACTTCAGGCAAAAAGCCTGTCACCATTTTCCGATAACCGGACAACCCAAACGCTGAAATCCTTTACTCGGACAGATGCTTTCGCACTTTTCCTTCTGCCATCTGGCTAATCCCAGGGAGACGGGGTAACTTCCCTTGCCACAAGCGCACCATGAGCCAAACACTCACTAAAAAATACCCAGAGGTGAGCATGGTATTCATAAATAACAGGCGGAAGCTCCAAAACTCCGTGAGCTGCGCCCCTGACAATAATAAAATGTAGCCTAGTAGCCAAGCGAAAGCCAAGGTGACGGATAAGCGACTCACTGCTTGCTGTTCTCGTGTTCCTTGGCGACGGTAGAGTGTCCACAGTGCCGGAAAAAAGCCGATCACAGGCAGCAGGTAGGCAAATAGCTGTAAACGTTGCAGGTTTTGATTGTCCAATGGGTCGAGGTGATTCATGGTGCTTTGGTTTAAGGCTGAAACACCTTACAAGGTGGGAATTGTATCATTGGTTATTGGTGCTAAAAAAGGGAATAATATCACAACCGCATACCGGGTGACACAAAAACTGATGGGTATTCAATTCAATTTCATTGTCAAAGTCTTAATTCTCTCCCTTAGCATTTCCCTGGTGATTAAATACGCCAGTCCTAGTTTACCCCCTATTCCGGCAACATCCGGGAATGCCCTGATTGCCGTACTCACACCTGCTATAATTTTAGCGATCGCTCTCTTGTGGCGCTTCTGGAAATTTCGTCAGCATCCGGTTGAATAGTGGCAGAGGTGTGGGAGTGCCGAGGTTCGTAGTCGGCACGAAGAGTGCTATAAGCTCGTATTGCTGACTATAAGCCTTTAATCCCATTTTAGACCTGGAATTCACAGCTACGTAAAATTGGCTGATTCTATTAAGAAAAACCAGGCAGAGGAGACATACAGGTTTTCCTAATCAACGTGGATAAGGGCGGGTTTAGTCATATCTGGGTGAAACCGAAACGATAGTAGTAAAACCCGCCCCTACATAGAATTTAAAACCAGTGAAGGGTCAACACTCGGTCAGGGCGGGTTTTGTATAAACGTTATCATCAATAGCTGGCACGAAATTTCCTAAACCCGCCCCTACAAATTTAAAATCAATGGCACTGAAAATTTGGATTTTGGGATCACCGAAACCCTGAATATGCCCTAGGGAGGACACTGCCCACCAGCGCGTCTGCCATGGCGCGTCTCTACACCCTTACCAAGGACTTCCCACTAAGGTAAACGCGCTCCAAAAATAAGGATGGGTAAACTCCTTATCCTCAATTCCAGCTAATTCTTCGGGTAAAATAATTGTCCCATTGGGAGTAATCAATTGCCCATTTTCAATCCTCACCTGACCCTGAATCATGGCTAATTGTGTCTGTCGCAGCGCTTCAGCTTTAATCGGGACTTGCTTTAAGTTTGGATAAAAAGTGGTCATTAATCCCAATGTCCCCTCATCACTGACATACCAGAGACTTCCTAACGCTGATTTTACCCCGGCTTGTACCGCTAATCCAGTAAATCCTAACTCAGCCTCTTCATTTCCTAATGCAGTCCGACAAGCACTTAATACCATTAGTTCTACAGGGGGATTATGCAGTCCAAGTTGGCGAATTTGATCCAGGGATAGTCTCGTATTCCAAAACTGGATATAGGAATTTTCCGGTTTACCCGATTTAAATTCACCATGAGTTGCCAAATGCACAATACCAAAGGGTTGAGCCGCCCGTGCTGCTTTCAGATTAGCGGGAGTAAACGTAGAATTAAGGAAGGATTCACCTTGCCATAGTTTATCTGCGATCGCGGATAATTCCACAGGCACAGCCGGCAAAGGATTTTGAGTGGTAAACTCCGACGCCCCCATTGCCAAAACCTGTAAATCACTCACATCCACATAACGAGTATCCGTTAGCGATAAAGAAGGCATAAACCCAATACTATACCGTTCAACAATAAAGCCATTCCCATCATGGAGAGCCGCCACAGGTAAAGAACGCAAACCCTGATCCATAATAAAAGCCAGATTATTAATTTCTCTATCTTGTAACTCCTCCTCCAACGGAGCAATTAACCACCGATATAATTGTTGTGCGCTAGGAAGAAAAGGACGAGGAATACGAGTATCCGTAACCGCACGACGGAATCCTTGTACCATTTCCATCACCCTTTTCCGAGTCGCCCCCGGTACAACAAATCGAATCGGTTCCCCTTCAGCAGTAACCAAAATCAACTCCAATTGCGCCCCATCTTCCCACACCTCTTCCGCCAAAAATATAGACTCCCAACCGCCAAACCCCTCTGCGAACCTCTGCGCTTCCCTCTGCGTTCCTCTGCGTTTCCTCGTCTCAACTTCGCCTCTGTTACTATCATCTTCAGCAACATTTTCTGGCACAAACACCGCATAAATCAGAGCCGGTTTCACCCCAGCCGCCTGTTCAATCCTTTGTAAAGTCCTTTGAGCTTGTGCCAGCGTAATAATTGGCGTCTCAGTTAACCCCCAATACTCTTCATATTCATTCGTGAACGCGGCTTCAGTTTCCGCGATTGGATTAAACACTGGAGAAGTATCAATCACCACTTCTTCAGTGATATCCTCAGATTCATCTATCTCAGATTGTTCAGTATCTAAACAGTCTGGAGGACAAGAACCTGTAATAAACTTATCGCTGATAATCCGAATATTCCCTTCAGTTTGATTATCAGGAAACGCTTGGAAAGGCTCAAGGTTAGACTCGCCACTCGTAATCGCACCTGCTGTACCATTAATTGAGGCATCACCCACATTAAAAGGAATCAAACCCTGACCACCATGTTGGATGGTAATCACACCTCCGCCGTTACCTCCGGCTGTGGAAATACTGGTATTTTCCCCATTTTGGTCGATAAATGTGTCGGTTATCTGGATGAATCCGCCAGCGGTAATATCAACATTTCCTCCTGTACTATTACTTCCCCCTTGAGTATTAATTGAGGTGACTTGAATATTATTTTCAGCATTAAGGGTAATGGAACCACCATCACCTGAACTGGAACTTGTGTCTAGGGATTGAGTAGTGATATCTTGACTGGCTGTTAGGTCAATACTGTTGGCAGTTATTGTATCATTGGCTATGATATTGGCGGCATTATTGACCGTTAATCCAGCAAGTTGTCTTGAGGTGGCTGTACCTGTTCCCGTGGTGTATTGATCCGCCACTTCTGAAGGAGATAAGGCAGAGTTGTAAATGGCTACTTCGTCAATACTGCCCCGGAAAAAATTATCAACTGGTGCGTTTGACCCTCTACGTGCTAGAAAAAGTGGGGAACTATTTTGTGTCGGGAGATTTATAGTATCGGTATTCGTATCTTGTAGAATTCCATCAACATATAAAGAGAGTGTCGAACCCTCTTTGATAAAAGCAATGTGATGAAACTGTCCATCGTCTACGGATACTGTTGAGCTAACAACAGGATTATTCGGATTTGCAGCAAAATCATCATGTCGCGCAGCAATGATTTTTCCTGGGTTCGGATGAGTTTGGTTGTAATACCGAATCACATAAGGGTATGGTCCGGCTCCACTCCATTTTTCAATGACATCATTATCACCGAATTCTGTATCCAATTGTACGGGCGAAGCTTTAATCCAAGCGGTTATCGTAAAATCTTCATTCGTGCCAAAATCAATAAAATCTGAATCGGGAATTTCTACATACCCTGTCGTACCATCAAAGAACGGTGCTGGATTAGCATCATCCACTAACGCCCCCTCTTGATTGCGGTTTACCCCACCAAAATAAGTGCCATCTATATTGTTTCCAGACGAGTCAAAAGCCGTCTCACCCTCTTCATCCAAACGCCAATATCCCACCGGATCATCTAACAGTACCGCCACATTATAAGGTAACGCTCCACCTACAGCACCATTAAACGTAATATTCCCGGTTCCGGCTTCTAAGGTTAACGTATCCGTACCGGGATTAAAGGCATGAAGACTACTATTAAATGTAATATCCCCGCCGACAGTAGAACCTGTGCTGAGTGTTTGACTGCTGCGAAGAATCACGGGCGCTTCAAAGGTGAGATTACCACCATTCAAGTAAACTGAGGCATCTAAATTGATGAACGCAGCTTCAAAGGTTAAATTGTTGCTACTGCTGGAATTAATATCACTGATAATATCAATATTTTTGCTGGCTGCAATTGAGACATCCCCGGAATTTAATGCGGTTAACAGTGAATTAGCAGAAATCAGGAAACTTCCGCTACCTTCTCCCGACAAGATTTGATTATCGTTGAGTGCTATATCATTGGTTCCAGTTGTGCCAATGATAACGCTCGTGGGATCTAATAATAACTGTCCCGCTTCACCCGCACTGCTACTTACATCGACAACACCGTCAAAGGCTAACTGTTGCTGGCTGGATATTTCCACAAAACCGCCGTTGCCAGAATTTTGTCCGCCACGGGCGCTAATGTTGCCATGAAATATAGTTTGTTCATCCGCCCAGATAATTATATTTCCGCCATCGCCTTCTGTTAAAGCATCGGCTTTAATCGTAGAATTTTCATTAATAAACGTGATATCAGCATTAGGGATTATTCCTGCACCTTGATAGTCGCCACCAATGCGAATAGTACCGCCATTATTTGTACCGGATGCGTCAATATTGGCAGAAATTAATCCTACGGTTTTGCCAATAATATTTATCTCGCCGCCAATGGTTGGTGGGAGAGAGGGCGCACGTCGGTGCGCCCCTACAGGGTTGGAAACATCAATTGTTCCAGAGATAATGGTAACTCCTGTTTTATTGGGGAGAATTAAGTCGGAATCGGTTAATTTGACTGTTTCCGTTGAATCTACCTCAACGTCTGTCTCCAGATTCTCCGGCGTACCTGTCAATAATGCGGCTAAATCTAACGGTGTAAAGGGGATAACTTCTCCCGAACTATTGACTAATGGTTCAACTTCTATAGACAGCAATTGTCCCGGCTGAGAAATCTTGACCCGATGAGAACCGGGAACGGCTGCAATGGTAATTCTTCCTCCCGGTGCTGTTAGTTCTCCCGTATTAATAACCGTACCACCGAGTAAAGTTAAATTCTGACCCTGGGAGATAGCTAAATTTCCGGCATTAACAATACTTCCTGGCTGAGATACATCAAAGATAAACTGTTGCGGATTCCCGACTAATTGCTGATACTCATTTGTGCCGAAAGCATTAAACCAAAGATTCTCGCCAAACCCAATCCCTGTAGCCGTGGTGGCGATAAAATCAGCCGGGACATTTAACTGAGCATTTCGCCCAAACACTATCCCCGCTGGATTCATTAAATATAAATTCGCATTTCCCCCTGTCACCTGAATCAAGCCATTAATCAGCGAGGGATTTCCCCCCATTACTCGTCCGAAAATATTATTGAGGTGAGGATTTGCCAAAAAGTTAGCGATTTCACCTGCATCTAAACCAAACTCCTGGAAACTGTGGAATAGATTGGTTTCATCGCTTGACAAACTACCGCCATTAATGTTATGTATATTTCCCTGTTGGTCAACAGTTGTACCCGTTCCATCTGATGCTGGGGTAATTGATTGTGCTAGTGTCTGTGGACTAACAAGAAGCGCTGCTATTGTGACAAGAATGGCTTGAGAGAGGGAAACCGTTAGAGATATCCAATTAAAACACCATTGAAGAGATTTCATGGGGTGATACACCAAGACATATTGCTTGAATTGTATCTCCCTGTTTCGATGGTTTAATCAATAAATAGGAAAGTGCAAGAAAAGTATAATAAAGTTTTAGGTTTGTTATTTGGTGATACCTTTGGAGTTGGACACCGGCGAAGACAGCGCAACTACAAACACGATCGCGTCTGTTGGAGGTTCAACCCCGACAAATTGACCTTACTTTTGGTCGGGATCTGGAAAACCTCTCTCCAAACCTCTCTCCATCCCCCCTAGCCCCCATCCTGACAGGTGTAGGTTTTTTACTTGAGGGTGGGGACAAGACTTGGAGGACAAGGAAGGAAAGTAGACAAGGTAGAGAAGAATTGTATAGTTCAAGACGTATTTATGAAAAAAGATTGTCGTGGGAATAAACCATTTAAGGAAATCCCTTTACCACAAACTAAATCAGCAATAATGTTGATTAATCCTTGCAAAAAACAAGAAATATTCCTCTCTTGTCTTCTCAAATCTGATTTTGAATTTATCCGAGAATTCGGCCTAGGTTTATTTTTGAAATCTTTTGATAAATGTGGCTGTTCTTCACTCCCTACAGTTACTGTCCAAAGTGTTGCTATTGCCATAGCCAACCAAATTCTTTCGGCTCGGTCTGGTTCTCTTAAACGAGTTTTCTGCCACTGCCATCCATCACTTTTTATATCTCGATAACTTGATTCAATCCAGGAACGTAAACCATACCAAAGACTCTGAGCTTGTGTCGGTTCTAAGTCGGTAACAATTAACCAGGGTTCTTTATATCCTTCATCCCAACGTGCTAATAAAGTGCAATCAATATAATGGTTCTTAAAACAAGTAACATAACCTGACCACTGTGTTCCTGTTTTTGGGGCGACTGTATCTAAACATCTCCATTCCGTATCACCTCTAAGTTGATAGTTTCCTTGGTGATTAATTCTTAAAAAAGGATGCCAATTTAAGGAACAAATTGCCTCAAATAGCCAGTCAGCATATAATCCCCTATCCGCTAATACGAGGACTTGCCAATCTGAGGGGACGACATCCTTAACATAGTGAAAAACATAAAGCCAATGAGGTTTCCAAGAACCTTTTTCTCTACCTTTAACAATTTTTCTGGATGATTAATCATATTGACTAACCCCCTTAACACTTGATTATATATATGATATATTTCTCTCCCTTGCTCCGTTGATATATACTGGCATTTAACGGCAAATTTTAGCCACACCTGCGTTTCGGCACTTTCGG